>JACRLO010000028.1 GCA_016235245.1 Nitrospirota bacterium
CCCGGTCGGCGAAGAAGATGGCAGCCATCTGAGGGATTTTATTGAGGACAAGGGTACCCTCTCTCCGCTGGATGAAGCGATACAGAAGGATATGCGAAAAAACATCGACATGGCGCTCGCACTGCTTTCGCCCAAGGAGCGCGAGATCATCAAAAAACGGTTCGGCATCGGCGACGAGGTGCCGCATACGCTTGAGGATGTGGGCATGGAATACGAGGTGACCCGTGAGCGGATCAGGCAGATCGAGGTGAAGGCAATACGCAAACTGCGTCATCCTTCAAGGAGCAGGTGGCTCAGGACCTTTATCGAGACGTCATAGGGAGCGCAATCGGCGCTCTCTTGCTCTGTCACCTTGACTAAAAAAAACAGGGGATTTATAGTATCAATTCGCTGCATTAAGCAGCAGCTATGAAACACGGCAGTCACTCATTACCGTTTACGCATCTGCGTTACGGCTTTTTGGGGGCCCATAGCTCAGTTGGTTAGAGCTACCGGCTCATAACCGGTTGGTCCCAGGTTCGAGTCCTGGTGGGCCCACCATACCTCAGGAGGATTGGTGCAGGATCGCATAACGCTACTCGTACAACTGCAGCAGATGGATACCCGCATGCTTGAAAAGCGGAGGTATATCGACAAGGTTCCCCTGCGTATCAGCGAAGTTGATGAACCGTTCAGGAAGGCCAAGGCCGAATGGGAGAAGATGAAGCTGAAGGCCGAGGCTGTAGCAAAGAAGAAGAAGGACAGAGACAAGACCCTCGAGGAAGCCCAGCAGAAGATCGTGAAGATGAGGGGCAGAACATCAGAAATCAAGAACAATAAGGAATATCAGGCCCACCTTAAAGAGATAGAATCATCCGAGAAGGAGATTGCCACGGTTGAGGAACAGATCCTGCAGATCATGACAGAGGTTGATGCCACGCAGAAGGAATATCAGGAATTCGGCGAAAACGTAAAGCGGGAAGAGGAGAATATCCTGGGTTTTAAAAAGGAACTCGAAGCTGACGTAGCGCGCCTGGAACAGGAACTCGGTCAATTGAAGCAGGAGCGGGTAGGTTTGGTTGCGCAGGTCGATGCTGATACCTATAACATGTATCTTAAACTGCTGAGAGACGGCAAGGGTGTTGCCGTTGCGAGGGCTGAAGACAATATATGTCTTGGCTGCGATATGAACATTCCGCCGCAGCTTACGCTGGAGATACGCAAGGGCTCAGAACTGGTACATTGTCCGCAGTGCTATCGGATTCTTTATTGCGAAGATGATTAGTCCGCCTGCTGCCTAAGGCACCTGATGCTGATGTAACGCATCCTCTGCTGACAGTCAGTAAAATACTTCCAAATCTTAAAGAAAATATTATATAATAATTAAAATTTGTTATAGGCTGTCGAAGCAGTACACGCAGCCGCTGTAAAGGCGCATGTCTTTGCAGAGGAAAGTCCGAGCTCCACAGGGCAAGGCGCTTCGTAATGCGGAGTCTTCCGGAAATCCGGGGGAAGGAAAGTGCCACAGAAAGGGAAACCACCCCGTAACAGGGGAAAGGGTGAAAAGGTGCCCGCCTCGGCGGGTCCGCCGCAGGGCGGAAGGTAAGAGCTCACCAGTGTTCCGGGTGACCGGGCAGCTTGGTAAACCCCGCCTGGAGCAAGGCCAAATAGGTTCTGTTTTGAGAGGTGCCCCCTCGAATCCCTTTAGAGGGAGACAGAACGGGTTAGGCCGCATGACCCTGACCGCAATGTCAGGGCTCAGATGAATGGCTGCAGTCCCGCTTAAAGCTCCTACTGTTGGCGGCTTCGCCCAGTGGTGGTTTTTCGGGAACACAGAACTCGGCTTATGGACTGCTTCGGCAGATATTTTTCGAAAAAGGCAAAGGAGCGCTATGGACGACCACAAACTCAAGGTTTTCTGCACAGTGGCTGAGACCAAAAGTTTTTCGAAGACATCTGAGATCATTCACCTTACTCAGCCGGCTGTCAGCCTCCAGATCCAGGCGCTTGAAGAGGTCTATGAAACCAAGCTGTTTGACCGCTCAAGCAGCACCGTGACCCTTACGCCTGCCGGTGAAGTACTCTATAAATACGCCAAGGATATCCTGAGCCTCTATGCCAATGCGCAGAAGATGATCGGCGAACTGACCGGTCTTGTCAAGGGAAGCATCAGTATCGGAGCCAGCTCAACGATCGGCAATTATGTCCTTCCCGGCGTGATAACCGACTTCAAGAAGACCCATCCGAAGATCAAGATCCATCTGCTTGTGGGCAACACGAAGCGTGTTGTTGAAATGCTCAATTCCGGAAACATTGACCTCGGTTTTGTTGAGGGGGAAGTGACGCGCCAGAAGATGGTCGTAGAGAAGATCCTTGCAGACGAACTCATGCTTATTGTGCCTGCATATCATCCCTGGGCGAAGAAAAAGGAGATATCCATCAGTGAACTGACCAAGGAGCCTGTCATATTCAGGGAAGGCGGTTCAGGCACCCGCCAGATGATCGAGAAGTTTCTCGCCATGCACGGACTGGCGCCGCAGGCCATGAAAATATCCATGGTATTGGGCAGCACCGAAGCGATCAAAGAGGCTGTCGAAAACGGTCTCGGCGTCTCGATTATTTCCCGATGGGCAGCCCGCAAGGAAAACAAATATGGTACGTTGAATTTCCTGAAGATCAAAGAGCAGAAGATGATGAGGGAGTTCTCTCTGATCGCGAACAAGAGCGCCGTTTTGACCCATGCGGCGGATGAGTTCCTTACGTATCTGAAATCGTACCCGTTTGCAAAACTCCTCGCATAATTCCGGGGCGGACTCTGCAGTCGCTTATAAAGCACTGGCAGTGTTGCAGGCTCGCCTGCTTCCGATTAATACATAACCTTTGCTGTTGCCACTCTCTTTGTCGCATAGATCCTGAAGTCAATATCTCTGAATATGCCGGTCTTTTTTTCGAGGGAGTCGACTGCTGCGTTCCGTATCGTTCCCCTGTCGATGTCCCGGCAGAGTGCAAAAAAATTGTTGATATGCTCCCTGAATTTGGCTTCTCCGAACTGGGCTGCTGAGCCCATTTTCATCATAAACGGCCAGTCGCTCGCCTGGGCAAGCAACAGTTCTCTGAGTGCCTGATTGAGCGCCCGCTGCAGCAACCCCTCTGCTTTATGGTGCTGCCGTGAAAGCGCCGACATCCTTTCCGAGGCTTTTTTCAGATGGCGGTACACCCAACTGTTTGACGGGTCGAGCCAGACAGTGCTATACCCGTTTTTCCCCCAGCTTGAGGCCGAAGGCGTGACCGTCTCCAGCACCCTGTTTTCAGCGCAGAATTCAGACGGTGTTATGAATCGGAAGGGCCTCTTTTGCAAAGAGAGATTCCTCAGGACAAAGCGCAGCTATTCAGGGCCTGCATGCCACCAGTGCCCGAGTTTTTCCCTGAGAAAAAGGACCTGCTTTTCGCGCTCCTGCATGAAGTGTTCGGCATGGAGGGCTGCCTTTCTTAATCCCTGCTCCCTGTCATAGAGCTCTTTGTTCTCTGTTTAACCGGTGATACGAAAATATTTCATGCCGGTGAAGGTCCTGGTGCCTCCCGGGAGATAGGGCTTCAGGTATTCATGGTCCAGATCAAAGCCGATATCGCGATAAAAGTCGCGGTAATCAACATCTCCCGGGTATCCGTCCCGGGAACTCCAGACCTGCTTTGCCGATTCCGTATCGCGTCCAAAGGCGATTGGTCCTGCAGGGGTCCTGACAGGGCGGTAGATGCTTTTCTTCGGCTTTGGTGAGGCGTTAAGCAGTCCGTGGCTTTCGAGAAAGAAATAGTTGAGGCCTGCTTCCGTAAGCAGGTTATCCAGTCCCGGTGCATATCCGCATTCAGGCAACCATATGCCGGAAGGTACTGCCGCAAAATGCCGTTTGAATGTGCTGACGCCGAGTGCCAGCTGAGCCCGAACGCTGGCAGGCTCTGACATATGCAGAGGCAGATAGGCATGGGTGGCAGCGCTGGTGATAAGTTCAACCTTTCCCGATTCATAGATTGAGCGGAACGCGGCGATGAGGTCTTTTCGATAGGTATCTTCAAAGAGGCTTTTTGTCCTGAGGAATCTGTCAAAGTACATCTGAGCAAGACGTGCAAGGGCCGGCTCGCTCCGTGTCCGCGACAGCTCCCGTTCAGCAAGCTCAATGCGGCTGTCCAGATACTGCTGAAAACGCGTCATGAGCAGCGTGTCGCTCAGCATCTCAAGCAGTGACGGCGTAAGTGAGAGCGTTATTCTGAAGTCGGTCCTATCATTGAGGAGGTCGTCAAAGACCGCAAGCAGGGGGATATAGGATTCGATGATCGCTTCGTGGAGCCAGAGCTCTTCAAGATGCTGCTCATGTTCAGGATACCGGATGTAGGGGAGATGCGCATGCAGCAGCAGCAGGAGATATCCCTCTGTCTTTGCCCGGTTAACTATGGTCACAGTTAGGAATAATACAAGATACCCGCTGTTCAGGCAAGCTTGCTATTGCGGATGCAACATGCAATTATAGAATACCTTACGAATGGAGAGCTGCCATGTATATATTTCTGAATGACAGGGTCGTGCCTGAGCATGAGGCCACGGTCTCTGTTTTTGACCACGGATTTCTTTACGGAGACGGCATTTACGAGACCATGCGTGGCTATGACGGCATTGTCTTTATGCTGGATCGACATATCGAGAGGCTTAACCGCTCGGCATCCCTGATACAACTGACTGTCCCTTCCCCTGATGTTATTCGAGAAGCAGTGTATGAGACAATCCGGGCCAACGCGCTCAGAAGTGTTTATGTCAGAATCACCGTATCGCGCGGTAAAGGCCCGATAGGGCTTGATCCTGCGCTCTGTCCAAAGCCCACCTTTGTAGTGATCGCCGAGGATTTCAGGGAATATCCGGAGAAGTATTACGACGAGGGAGTAAAATTCATCGTCGCGAAGACCCGCAGAAACCTCATTGAAGCGCTTAATCCAAAAATAAAGTCTCTGAACTTTCTGAATAATATCCTTGCCAAGATCGAGGCAAAAGAGCAGGGGGCCTATGAAGCGCTCATGCTTAACGCCGATGGGTTGATATCGGAAGGCACGGTCTGCAATATCTTTTTTGTCAGGGACAATGTCCTCTGCACGCCTTCTGTTGAGATGGGTGTGCTTGACGGCATCACGCGGGAGCTCGTCATAGACCTGGCGAAGGAGACGGGCATGCAGGTCAGGGAAGGGAGTTTTCGTCCGGAGGACCTCTTCAGCGCATCAGAGGTTTTTTTTACCAATACCACCAGCGAGGTCATGCCGGTCTGCCAGGTCAATGACGTGGCATATGCTCCGGGAAAGGTGGCAAAGAGACTGCGTCAATTGTATCGGGGGAGAGTCGAAAAGGCAGTAAGGGCTGAGTGAGGGTGACGCGCGGCTCACTCAGGCGTTGTTACAAACAGATAGACGGAAGCAGAACCGAAAAGAACCGGCACCAGCCATGAAGCGATGAAAGGCGGAAGAATGCCTGCGTACCCTATGGACAGGGTAAAAGTATAACCGAACCAGTAGAGAAGGCTCACGCCAAGTCCGAGGCCTGCGGTAAAGAGTCCTCCACCCATTCGGGCCCGGCCTGCCAGAGAGATGCCAAGGAGCATCATGACGGCATTGATCAGGGGAAAAGAGACCTTTGAATTGAGGTCGACAATAAGTTTCATATTGCTGAAGCCGGCATTTTTGAGCCTCTGAATGTAGCGGTAGAGTTCTGCGATGCCCATCTCATCGGATGCTTTCATCTCCTTTGAAAAGATATCCGGAGAATCAAGGTCAGGGTAATTCATACGGCTGATTTTTGTCGTCTTTCCCGTTTTGCTGTCGTACTGTGATGCCTCCTCAAAGAGCCACTGCTGCTGTTCGGTCTGCCAGATTGCACGCTTTGCCGTAATCACGCTTTCCAAAAAGTCCTTGCCATTGATAAAGATGCTCACGTTTTGAGCGATCTTTTCTTCCGGGATGTAAAGCTCTATTTTTACGGGATTGCCCTTACGGTCCTTGATCCAGGTGGTGCCGTCAGAAAGAGCCGATTTTTTTTCTTTCCCCTCCAGTTTTATCTTTAATACGGCTGAACGCTGCGCGAAGTCAGGGACCGCAAACTCGCCGATGGCAAAGGCGGCGATGCTCAGCACTGCACCGGTCATGACAAAGGGGTAGAACAGATCGCGCATTCTTCCGCCTGCAGCCCGTATTGCGGTTATCTCTTTTCTGCGCGCTGCCTGACTGAACGTGAAGAGGCTGCAGATAAGCACGGACATTGGAAGCAGATACAGGAAGAACCGGGGTATGCCATAGACTGCATAGAAGATGAGAGATCCGACAGACGGCTTGTTCGGCAGGAAGTCATCGATCTTGCCGATCAGGTCAATAAGGCTGAAGAGGAGCGAGAGGCCGAGTGAAATCAGAAGAAGCAGTCTGAGGAAATCGGCAAGGTACAGCCGCTGTATGATCTTCATCGCAGACTTTCTTTCCGGAACATGACAGCGGAGAAGACCCCCATCAGGATCGTGGCAAGCCATGCGCCTGCGTAGTGAGGCATTTTGCCGGCATTGACCAGGTTTTCGCCGTAGATGAGCAGGGTGTAATAGAGGGTAAAGACAAAAAGTCCAAGGGCAAGGCCGCCCAGTTTTCCGGATCTGCCTGAGGCAAGGGCAAGGGGAGGGCCGAGGAATGCGAGGACCAGGCATACGGCAGGCAGCGAGAACCTGCGGTGCAGTTCAAGATAGAAAGCCAGTCTTTTTTTGTCCGTGTCTGCAATTTTTGACTGCGCCAGAAGCTGAGCAGGGGTGAACTCCATTTTTTTCGGCGCAGGCGATTCTCCCTCGAGGCTCAGGACCATATTGTATTTTTCGAAAAAGAGCTCAGTGGTCATTGTCCCGCGCATGAGGTTGATATACCCATCGGTAAGGTAGAGCCCGATATCCCCATTGTCCTGGGCAAAAAACTTGCCGTGCTTAGCCATCAGCACCTTGGGCTCGTCTTTTTTCCGATTGTCATAAATGAAAATATCTTCGATCATGTCCGCTGATTTTTTGCCTTTCACGACGATGACGATATCTTTGAAGGACGAATTGAAGGTCCCCTCTTCTAGCGCCAGGGTTGCGCGTGCGGCGATGATCTCGGACAGGGTTTCCCTGAGCTTTATACTGCTTCGGGGCCCGATATAAAAGCTTACCGCAAGAGTCGCAAAGAAGCAGAGTATTCCCAGATACACGACAGGGCGCGAAATGTCCCCAAAATCCATGCCTGAGGCCCTGAGTACCACGATCTCGCTGTCGAGACTCATCCTCCCGTAGACCAGCAGGACTGAAAGCAGGAGTGACATCGGGATCGTGAGCATCAAAACCTGGGGCTGGATGTAGAGGATGATCCTTCCCATGTCCAGGATTGAGGCCCCGACGCCTGAAAGGATGCGGCTCAGGCGGATCAGCTTTTCCATCATCAGGATCGAGTTCAGAAAAGCGAGGGAGAGGCTGAAGGCAAGAAACAGGTCCCGGAGAGTCGATGTATGGATGAGCTTCATTCGTGTCTTTCCATGATTTTTCTGAAGCAGGGGGCAGCATGAATATTGTGATAGGTCTTTGATGTCCTGATATAGTTCCAGTTGTTATATCCCTTTTCGATCGCCTCGCGAAGCCATTGGCATGCCTCCTCGGCATTGTTGCGGGCGGCAAAGACTTCCGCCATGCTGTTGAGGGCGTAGATGTTGTCAGGGTTCAGTCTGAGCGAGGTGCGTATGTCTGCTTCGGCAGCATCGATCTCCCCCATCAGCAGGAATGCAAAGCCCCGGTTGTTGTAGGGCATACCGTTATCAGGTTTGAGTGCGATTGCCTTGTTGTAGTCGGCAATGGCAAGATCATACTGCTCGGTCTGCATATGAACATTGCCCCTGTTGTTGTAGGCGAGGAAGAAATCCGGGTTCAGCTCAATGGCCCTGTTATAGTCGGCAATGGCGTGATCGAACGCTCTTTTTCTGAAGTAGACATTGCCCCGCTCTTTAAAGGCCCTGAAATTATTTGGGTTCTGTTCGATTTCCCGGGTGTACCGGGCAATATCAAAATCATATTTCCAGGTTTTTGACATGAGCTCCGGTTTGCCGCCGGTCTTCTGAAGCTGACCAGGCGACGCTTGCTTCCTTGTTTTCAAAAACAGCATGAAACGTCATATCAGATCCTCCCAAAGGGCCTATTATACCAAATCGCTTCCGAAATGCGTGAGGACCAACCGTTGACCCCTGATTCAAACAGAGGAGAGGAATAACGGGAAAAAATTGCCCTTGAGGAAAAAACTTCCTGCTGATTCGGCAGCCATGGACCTGTATCATAAAATCCGACTTCCCGTTTAACGCTCATATCCTGATAAAACCAGTCGGGTGGTGATATTTTCATGTGCTGGTACGTCAATTGCAATGATAGTATGCAGCATGTAAATAATTGCAATTCTGTATCCGGGAGGACGTATATGAATATTGTATTGGGTATCGTGTTCGCTGCCACCCTGGCATCGTTTGTCTTGACCGTTTTCAGAGATGTGGGTCTGCATATGATTTTTAACCCTGATGCACTTTTCATCGTAATCGGAGGGTCCATTATCGCCGTCTTTATCGGCTTCCCTTTTAAAAGGATACGGGATACCGTCTATGACGTAATCAGTGCGTTCAGGACTGACCGGGACAGGGATGCCGTAGTGAGGGACATCCTTGAGGCGGCAAAGATATACCGGAAGGCCGATATACGCGGGCTCGAAAACAGAATGAAAACCATGCCTGACGATTTCCTGAGGCTTGGCGTCAATCTGCTGATCAACCACCGCAGCAGCCGGGAGATAAGGGCGATTATGGAGCGGGAAATGACCATCCGCGTCATGCATTACAACTTCAGCCAGAACATGCTGAAAACGATTGCGAGGCTGACGCCCTCCTTCGGGCTCGCCGGCACGGTAATCAGTCTTATAAAGATGTTTAAAAATTTTCAGTCCGTCGATATGATGGCCCCGCTCATGGCCGTTGCGCTCATGTCGACCTTTTACGGCGTTGTTATTTCCAATCTCTTTATGCTGCCGCTCTGTGCAAAGATCAAGGATAAGGCGATTGTATCGGAGACTCTTATGAACATTATCATGGAAGGCATAGAAGCGATCAATAACGGAGAGCACCCGTATAAGATCGAGGAAAAAATAAAAGGACACCAGAGTATCGAGGAACTTTCTTATGCCGGCGCCGGAAATCCCCTTGCCGCTACCAAGGGTATCGGCTGATTTCCGGAATTCATGAGACTGCAACATTCAATGAAATGGAAAGAGAGGTCAACCGATGGACAATCTGCCTGATACGATGCCGGCAAATGCCTCATACCGGAGGCTTATCGAAAAATCAAAGTCATCGGTAGACAGCGACAGCAACTGGCTCATTACCCTCAGTGATTTGCTGTCTCTTCTGCTGGTCTTTTTTATGATGTTTTTTGTTATGACAAAAAACACAAAACGGCCGGGACCAGTTGATCCGGGGAAAGCCCAAAGCCTCAACAATACGGCTGCTATGCTGCCTCAGCCAACCGACGCGGTAAGGGAAAGGATAAAAGATGAAGTGACCACCAAAATCAACAATCTTTCCCTGAGCAATGATGTTTCGGTGCAGGCGGTCGATAAAGAGATCATAATCACCATGAAGGAAAAAGTAAGTTTCAGTCCCGGCGAGGCGGTGATACTGAAACGCTCGGAAACCATCCTCGATAATATCGCATCCATTATAGAGCAATATCCTGCGTTCCTGGTCGAAATAGAAGGACATACCGACAATGTGCCGATCAAAACGCCGCTGTATCCTTCAAACTGGGAACTCTCTGTCGGAAGGTCAACAAGTGTTTTGAAATATTTTATCAACAGGCACGGGATTGACCCCTCCAGGTTGTCGATTAAGGGAAATGCAGACCAGCATGCCATCGTTCCCAATGACACCCCCGAAAACAGGGCGCAAAACAGAAGGGTTGAGATCAGACTCAAAGAAAAGGAAGCATAGGAGATTAACGCGGCAGCGGCTTTCTCCCGCTTTTCGGACAAGAGGCTGATCTCATCAGGCCCTTCAGCGGCGGTCTGCATATCTTCTGTCCTTTCCTGAACAGGTCTTTGACCTGGTGACCGGGGATTGGTTTGCTGAAATAAAATCCCTGGACTTCATTGCATCCCCGCTCCTTTAAAAATGCAAGCTGCTCGGCAGTCTCGACCCCTTCTGCAATGACTTTCAGGTTCAGACTATGCGCAAGTGCGATGATTGCAGAGACAACAGAGCTGTTATCTGGCCCGCTGGAAATATCCCTGACAAAGGATTGGTCTATCTTCAGCACATCGATCGGGAAGCGCTTCAGGTAATTGAGCGAGGAATAGCCTGTACCAAAATCGTCGATCGAGAGCCTGAGGCCGAGGTCCTTGAGTCTTCTTAGCGTCCGGATGTTGTCGTCGACATCCTGCATGATGACGCTCTCTGTTATCTCAAGTTCCAGATGCCGGGGGTCAAATCCTGTCTCACTGATGATGCTGGAGATGGTCTCGACAATGGTCTGCTTGTGGAACTGGCGGGCCGATAGGTTTATTGACAGGTTCAGCGTCGGGACTCCGTCGTCCTGCCAAGCCTTCGCCTGCCTGCAGGCTTCCCGTATTACCCATTCTCCGATCGGAATGATCAGCCCGGTGTCCTCGGCAATAGGGATGAACCTTGAAGGAGGCATGTCGCCGAGTTCCGGATTGACCCAGCGCAGCAGGGCTTCCATGCCTACCGTAGTTTCTGTTTCTGTTTCGATCTGGGGCTGGAAATAGAGCTGGAATTCACCGAGTTCCAGTGCGTGGCGCAGCTTGGATTCGATGAAGAGCTTCTCGATGATCCTGCGGTTCATCTCGCTGGTAAAGAACTGGAAGTTATTCTTGCCCATGCTTTTTGCATAATACATGGCAGTGTCGGCATTCTTCAGCAGGGGCTCCATCTCGTCAGAATCAGCCGGATAGATCGTAATGCCTATGCTTGTTGTGATGTAGATCTTGTGGCCCTCTATTTCAAAGGGCTCAGAAACAGCCTGCATAAAGTGCTGTGCCACCTGTGCAGCTTTTTCAATATCGGTAATATCGGACAGGATTACGGCGAACTCATCGCCGCCGAGGCGGGATATGGTGTCAGCTTCCCTGATGCTGTATCGCAGTCGTCGCGAGACATCGACCAGCAGCTGGTCGCCTAACCTGTGGCCAAGCGTGTCGTTGACCTCCTTGAACCGGTCGAGATCAAGGAGCATCACGGCAAGCATCTTCTTGTTGCGCCGCGCCAGCGCTACTGCCTGCGTAAGACGGTCGCTAAAGAGTATGCGGTTGGGGAGGTTGGTGAGGCTGTCGTGATGGGCCAGGTGTTCTAAACGCTCCTCGGTTTTTTTTATGGCAGAGATGTCTGCGGCAATGGCAACATAATGGCTCACCGCATTTGTATCGTCCCTGACCGGGCCGATCGAAAGCCAGACAGGGTATATCTCGCCATTTTTTCTTTTGTCCCATACTTCTCCCTGCCAGCTGCCTCTGCGGAGGATCGATTTCCATATATGCATATGGGCACGTCGTGAATTGCGATAGGACCGCAGGACCGTCGGCCGCCTGCCAATGACCTCTTCTTTTTCAAAACCGGTGATCCTGGTGAAGGCGTCGTTGACTTCGATGATTTTTGCCTGATGGTCGGTTATGAGCACTGCCTCGTTCGTATTTTCAAAAAACTTGCCTAAAAGACGAAGCCTGTTTTCAACAGCCTGCCGCTCAAGAAGCTCCTGTTCGAGCATCCTGTTGGATTCGCTCAGCTGCCGGGTGCGTTCCAATACCTTCTGCTCAAGCTCATTGTGGGCATTACGAAGCGCTTCCTCTGACTGCTTGCGTAGCGTGATGTCCTCGGATATCGTTATGATGCAGGTAGGGTTTCCATCAGGGTCTCTTACCGGGATGGATTTCAGCTGCACGGGGAAGGTGGTCCTGTCTTTGCGAATCTCGATGACCTCACGCGTCCATTCCTTCCATGCTGATACATCGTTAGGGTTCCGCCTTTTCCTGCGCTTGTCAGGGCTGAAGACGCCTACATTCATACCGACAAGCTCTTCAACTGTGTACCCGTGTATCATGGCTTCTGCCGGATTTGTATAGAGAATTTTGCCGTCAATGTCGGCGATGGTGATACCGGTAGAGATCGTCTCGATGGATGTCTTCAGGAGTCTCAGTTCATCCTTGGTTTCAGAGAAGAGGCTGTGCTGTATTTCGAGTGTATTGGGCCGTCGGATGAGTGTTTTACGCTTCCCAGTCTGAGACGCCGGAGTTTTCCAGTTCTGTTTTGGTCTGTCCTTCATCTTCGTGCCTGATAGATAAGATTTTACAGATTCCTGAAGCTCTGATTTTAGGTTATCACACTTACTTCTTATTGTCAGTTAATAAGACATGGCCGGAATCGCAGCTTTCAACAATATATTCTTCAATCATCCTTAAAATGTGGCTGCAGGGGAAACGCTGAAATATGATAGTTAGAAGCAAATGAAAATTCGCTGACGCAGCTTTGGGTCTTCCACTTTCTTGCACACAAGATATAGCGCATCTATGTATTGCCAATACAAAATATAGAAATGATAAAAAAAGTTTAATTTCTCCTTGACAAAGATTTCAACCTCCTATAAATTTAGTGGTAAATAGTGGTAGAAAGTGGAGGAGTAATGCCAGGTTTCTCTGGAAAATACTATTACAGTGTGGACCCCAAGGGTCGGATCATGGTTCCTTCTCCTTTCCGTGAAATCATTTCCACTAATTATAATCCCAAACTCTATGTTGTCAATGCACTTATTGACAAGTGCCTCCTCATCTATCCGCAGGAAGAATGGCTGAAGCTTGAAGAAAAGGTCAGACAGCTGCCGAGCATGGACGAGTCAGTGCAGTATTTCAAGAGAAAGGTCATAGCCTCTGCCCAGGAAGTTGGCAAAACTTACGTCATACGGTATTTAGATGACGATCATGCATCTCCCGGTCATGTCAGGGGAGGTGATCGAAACACTCGCTCCTCACCGGGGCGGGATATATGTAGATGCAACAGTAGGACTCGGGGGACATTCTGAAATGATTCTTTCACTGGTCGGTCAGGATGTAAGAGTTGTCGGGCTGGACAGGGATGAGCAGGCACTGAAGAGGGCTGCTCAGCGTCTGACCGACAGCAGGGTTTTGCTGAAGAAGGGCACCTTCTCTCATATGGAAGAGGTGCTTAACGCGGAAGGGATACTCGAGGCTGACGGTATCCTCCTCGATCTGGGTGTTTCGATGATGCAGCTCAAGGACCCGGTGCGGGGATTCAGTTTTCTCTCAAACGAAAGGCTTGACATGCGAATGGACAACGCACAACTTCTGAGCGCCTGGGACATGGTAAATACCTATGACGAGCAGGAACTGGTCCGCATTCTCAGGGAATACGGCGAGGAATACAGGGCCGCCAGGGTGGTAAGAGCAATCGTGAGCGCACGGAAAAGCAAAACGATCGATACCTGTGCGGAACTGGCTGATGTCGTGTTCCGCGCTCTGGGCAGAAGCGGCCGCACCCATCCTGCAACGCGGACGTTCCAGGCGCTGAGGATAGCGTTAAACAGGGAGCTTGATGAGCTGAGACTCGGGCTTGAAGCCTCCATCAGAATGCTGAAGAGGGGTGGAAGGCTCTGTGTTATTTCGTATCACTCCCTGGAGGACAGGATTGTGAAGAACTTCATACGTGAAAACGCAAAATCAGCAACGGTGAAGCAGCTTACCAAGAAGCCTCTTGTTCCCTCGAAAGAGGAGATGAGGCAGAACCCGTCATCGCGGAGCGCAAAGCTCAGAGGAGCCGAAAAGCTATGAGAAGGTCGAAAAAAGGCGGAATGTTTTCATGGGCGTACAGGCCATTATGTTTTGCTGTTGTGCTGATTGCTCTTTTCGGCCTCGTGTGGCTGCGTTCGAGTGTTACGACCGCGGCCTACAGCATACGTGACCTTGAAGATAAACGTACCACAGCGCTCAAGGAACTGAAGACGCTCATGGCCGAGCGGTCAAAGCTTATGGCGATCTCGAGCATTGACCTTCCGAATCAGGTCCAGACCCAGGGTGAGAAGAAATTGGTAAGCGGCAATTATGTTTTCCCTGATCGGGTGAAAGTTATCCATGTGACACGGACTAAGGGGCCTGAGGCATACAAGGCGTCGTATCAGGAGGAGAAGAAGAATTGAAGCAGCCCTGGCTGAATAACGGCGAAGCCGGTAGAAAAAGGACCGTGATCCTCAATACGGTCATCATCTTCAGCTTTGTCGTCGTATTTTTCAGGCTTGCCGATATTATGATACTGAAGAACAAGTTTTACACGGAAAAGGCAAAGTCCCAGCAGGTCAAGACAGAGGATATCCAGGCGCGTCGCGGCAATATCTATGACCGCAGGGGCCGCGAGATAGCCATAAACCTCGAGATGGAGTCGCTCTATTGCGACCCGTCAGAGGCAGGCACCAATCCTGAGAATGTCAAACAGCTTTCCTCAGTCCTGAGCGTTGAGCCGAAGGCAATACAGGCAAAGCTTGCCCAGGAAAAGAGGTTTGTCTGGGTAGACCGGAAACTGAGTCTTGAGACTGCTGAGCGGGTCAGAAAGCTCAAGATGAAGGGATTCGGCTTTATGGCTGAAGCCAAGAGGTTCTATCCGCGGGGCATTCTTGCTTCGCATATTGTCGGGGCTGTGGGAAAAGAGAACCAGCCTCTTGAGGGCATTGAACTCAAATACGACAAATACCTGAGGACATCCAGCGGCAAGGTTCAGGTTGCCAGAGATGCGAGCGGCAGGGTCCTATCCACCGGTATGGTCATGGAGAGCAAGGGCAATGACATCATCCTGACGATCGACGAGGGGCTCCAGTATATTGCGGAAAAGGAGCTCGACAAGGCGATGCTGAAATGGCGGTCCGTTGCGGCGACCGCGATCATGATGGACCCTTTCACGGGCGAAATTCTTGCCCTGGCGGCCAGACCCGCCTTTGATCTGAACGAGATCATGAAGGCCGGCAAGAATGACGTGCGCAACAGGGCCATTACTGATATCTATGAACCTGGTTCCACGTTTAAAGTTGTGGCCGGAAGCGCGGCGATCGAGGAAAAGCTTTTCCCTGCAGGTCAGACCTTTGACTGCAGCAGGGGAAGCATCGAGGTCGGCGGCAAGAATATTAAGGACGCGCACAAGCACGGTCTGCTCACCTTTGAAGAGGTTATACAGAAATCTTCGAATGTGGGGACCATAATGATCGCAATGAAACTCGGCAGGGAGAGGCTTTATGATTATACGAAACGCTTCGGTTTTGGCGACAGAACGAACATTGACCTGCCCGGAGAGGTGTCAGGCTGGATACGCAAGCCTGAGAAATGGTCAGCCACATCGCTTGGCGCTATCCCGATCGGGCAGGAGGTTGCCGTAACGCCGCTTCAGGTGCTGAGGGCGTATTCCGCTATAGCCAACGGCGGGTATCTCGTGCAGCCTCATCTGGTGTCTGAGATCCGGACGCCCGAAGGCCAGCCGGTATTCTCCTTCAGTCCGGATCAGAAGAAGAGGATCATATCCGAGAAGACCGCTGCGAGAATGCGGGATATCCTGAAGACTGTTGTTGAGGAGGGCGGTACCGCAACGGGCGCGGCAATTGACGGCAACAAGGTGGCAGGCAAGACAGGTACTGCCCAGCTTGTGGACCAGAGGACAAAGCGTTATTCAAAAGACCGCTTTATCAGCTCATTTGTGGGGTTTGTGCCTGCCGACAACCCGAAGATCGCCATGATCGTTGTGGTGCACGAGCCGAAAGGTGCGATATACGGCGGTGTTGTCGCCGCACCGGTCTTCAAGACGGTTGCTGACCAGGCGCTTTCCTATATGAACGTGCCTCGCGATGACAGCTCAGGCAAGAACGTTCTGCTGGTGTCACGATGAGCATGAAGCAGATAGCCGGGGATCGGAAGAAATGAAGATAACAGAACTGATAGAGCAAGAGGAGATTGTCAGCATCACGGGCAGCAGTGAACGGCTGGTGACCGGCATTTCCTATGATTCCCGGAAAGTTGAGCCAGGCCATCTGTTTGTTGCGATGCAGGGAGAGAAGGCTGATGGTCATAATTTTATCGAAAGTGCGGTACAGAAGGGTGCAATAGCGATCGTCCATGACAAGGAGATTGCGGACAGCACGAGGCTTTCGGGTCTGGCATCGCTCATAAGGGTGAAAGACAGCAGAAGGTCTCTTGCCTTTGCCGCAAACGCCTATTACGACATGCCCTCCTGTGGACTGACCGTCATCGGCATCACCGGAACGAACGGAAAGACGACTACAACCTATATTTTGAAGTCGATCCTCGAGGCATGGGGGAAGAAGGTAGGGCTCATCGGCACGATCCAATACATGATCGGTGATGCCATATATCAGGCAACCCATACGACGCCTGAGTCGCTCGAATTTCAGGCACTGCTTTCTGATATGCGCGCTGTGGGCTGCAGCCATGTGGTAACGGAAATCTCCTCTCATGCACTGACACAGAAGAGGGTAGACCATACCATCTTCAAGGCAGGGATATTTACGAATCTTACCCGGGACCATCTTGATTTCCACGGCACCATGGAAGAATATTTTCTCTCGAAGATACGGTTCTTTACTGACCTGCTCGAAAAAAATGCAATGTCTGTTATTAACCATGATGACTCCTGGGGAAGAAGACTTGCCGGGAGTATTCAGACCGGCACCTATACCTATGGTCTTGAGGCCGGCGCAGACCTGATGGCATCAGAGATGAATAATTCTTTTGACGGACTGAGGTTCAGATTGACCTTTCGGGGCAGGGCCTATGACATTGCCTCCCCCCTGGTGGGTCTGCCGAATGTGTATAACATCCTTTCAGCAGCCGGGGCAGCAGCAGCAGTCGGTGTGCCCTGGGAGGTGATCCTCGAAGGGATAAGAAAATCGCCTGCGATCCGTGGACGATTCGAGAAGGTCGATGCGGGTCAGAAGTTCCTGGCCATAGTCGATTACGCGCACACCGAGGACGCGCTTGAGCGGCTTATCTATACAGCGCGAAGCCTGACCAAAGGAAAGATCATCACGGTATTCGGCTGCGGAGGCGACCGCGACAGGGGCAAGAGGCCGCGGATGGGAGCCATAGCTACACGTCTGAGCGATTTTGTGATCATCACCTCTGACAATCCGCGGTCTGAAAAGCCGGAGGATATCATCAGGGACGTTGAGACAGGTGCTGCACGCAGGAATTATCTGGTCGAGGCTGACCGGAAAGAGGCGATAAAACGGGCGGTTCTGATGGCGGAAGAGAACGATGTTCTGCTGGTAGCCGGCAAAGGCCACGAAACATGCCAGGAGATCGGGGGAACGAGATTTCCATTCAATGACAGGGAGGTAATCGAAGAGTCTATCAGGCACCTGATCAATAACAGATAAAGAATACGACGAGGCGGTATTCGTGGTACGGGGGTGCGGACCACAAACAATTCATGACAATCGTGACTATCGACGAAATAGTGCAGGCAACAGGGGGGAAAGTGCTTTGCGGCAGGCAGGAGGCATTTAGCGGTCTTTCCATTGATTCGCGGAACATAAAAACCGGAGAGCTTTTTATTGCCCTGCGTGGTGAACGTTTCGACGGCCATGATTTTGTCCGTGACGCACTGCAGAGCGGCGGCGGTGCCCTGGTGAGTGTCCCGCCGGCAGAGCCCGGCAGACAGAAGACAATCATTCATGTGAACAATACTCTCAAGGCGCTTCATGACCTTGCACGCTTCCG
>JACRLO010000029.1 GCA_016235245.1 Nitrospirota bacterium
CTATAGGCCGCAGTTCTACTTCAGGACCACGGACGTGACCGGAGTAGCAGAGCTGCCTGAGGGCGTGGAGATGGTAATGCCTGGTGACAACGTCAGTATGACGGTAGAGCTGATTTCGCCGATCGCGATGGAGAAGGAATTGAGGTTTGCAATCAGAGAAGGTGGTCGCACGGTTGGTGCCGGTGTCGTCACCGAGGTCATGGTTTAGCCATGAGAGATATATTTTTATTCCAGTGCACCGAATGCAAAAATAAGAACTATTCGACCATGAAGAACAAGAAGAACACAACGGATAAGCTTCAGCGGAAAAAATACTGCAGAAGCTGCATGAAACATACCGTTCACAAGGAAACGAAAGCGTAGATGAGTATAGGCCAGTAGCGCTAACGGCTAGAGCATCGGACTCCAAATCCGAGGGCTGGGGGTTCGAATCCCTCCTGGCCTGCCAACTAAAGCGAGGAAGAATGCATGATTGAGAAAATAAAGCAGTTTTTCAATGAAGTTAAGATCGAGACAAAGAAGGTCGTGTATCCAAACAGAGAGGAGCTGATCGGGTCAACATGGGTTGTGATCATTACCGTGATGGTGATTTCCGTATTCCTCGGGGTAGTCGATCTTGCCCTTGCTAAGATAGTCGGATTGGCTCTCCGGTAATAGACTATGGCAAAAAACTGGTATGTAGTGCATACGTATTCCGGCTTCGAAGAGAAGGTGAAGGTTTCCATTGAGGAGAAAGTCACCACCAAGGGCCTCGAAGAGAAGATCAGCAAGATTCTTATTCCTACGGAGCGAGTGATCGAGCTCAGGGGAGGCAAGAAAAAAGAGAGCGACCGGAAGTTCTATCCGGGGTACATTCTTGTTGAGATGGAGCTTGATGATGAAACATGGCATCTGGTTAAGGGCACTCCGCGGGTCACCGGTTTTGTCGGAGGCCAGAATCCTGTCCCGATTCCGATAGAAGAAGTTGACCTTATCATGCAGCAGGTGGAGCGCGGTCCTGTTTCCCAGATCAAGACCCAGTATCAGAAGGGTGAAAATCTCAGGATCGTTGATGGGCCGTTCAGCAACTTCAACGGCTTTGTAGAGACAGTTGATATGGACCATGGAAGGCTTACGGTCATGGTGAGTATATTCGGAAGGCAGACGCCGGTCGAACTGAACTTCTTCAAGGTCGAAAAAAACCAGTAATTTAATGTGTTTTGCATAACAGCAGGAGGATAGACAATGGCTAAGAAAGAGGTAACAGGACAGGTTAAACTTCAAATTGTAGCAGGCAAGGCAACTCCTGCTCCACCGGTAGGTCCGGCACTCGGCCCACATGGCATCAATATCATGGAGTTTTGCAAGGCATTCAATGCCCAGACAGCGCCCATGGGGGATACCATTATCCCGGTGGTGCTGACCATATATAAAGATAGAACGTTTACGTTCATTACCAAGACGCCGCCGGCATCTGAACTTATCAAAAAGGCGGCAGGTGTAGTAAAGGGTTCGAGTACGCCGAACAAGGATAAGGTCGGCAAGCTTACAACAGCGCAACTGAAGGAAATAGCACAAACAAAGCTTCCTGACCTCAACGCATACTCTCTGGATGCTGCAATGAGAATCATTGCAGGAACAGCCAAGAGCATGGGCGTTGAAGTCGTGGAATAGCGAGGAGATCTCTATGGGCAAGAAAATGAATGCTTCACTGGAAAAGGTCGAAAAGGGGAAAGAGTATTCCCTTGAAAATGCGATACAGAAGGTAAAGGAACTTGCATTTGTCAAGTTCGACGAGACGGTTGACATTGTCTTCAATCTCGGCGTTGATCCGAGGAAGTCCGATCAGATGGTTAGGGGCACCGTTGTGCTGCCTCACGGAACGGGGAAGACGCTTAGGGTCCTCGTCTTTGCCAAAGGCGAAAAGGAGCTTGAGGCAAAACAGGCCGGCGCAGATTTTGTGGGTGCCGATGATCTTGTCGAGAAGATTAATAAGGGATGGCTTGATTTTGACAAGGTCGTTGCAACCCCTGATATTATGGGTGTCGTCGGTAAACTCGGAAAGGTTCTCGGCCCCCGCGGTTTGATGCCGAACCCGAAACTCGGCACCGTTACCTTTGATGTTGCCAAGGCTGTGAAGGAGATTAAGGCAGGAAAGGTAGAATACAAGACCGAAAAGGCAGGTGTTGTGCATGTGCCGATCGGTAAGGTTTCATTTGATGCACAGAAGCTTCTTGATAACGCAAAGGCTATTATTGATTCTGTGAACAAGGCAAAGCCGTCAACAAGCAAGGGCAGATATGTGAAGGGGATCTCGGTATCTTCGACAATGGGTCCTGGCCTGAGGGTTGACGTTACAACGGTTTCAACAAAGTAGTCATTACACGGACATAGTCCAAACATATAATAGTCAGAGACAGTAGGTGTGAAAGCGTAATCTGCTTTCCTGGGAAATCAGGGATAGCGTGCCTACCGAGGCTAAGAGGGATGAGAAGAGATTCAGGTATGGGGAAAAAGGCGAAAAATCGCTACGCTTTCCCATATATCTTGTCCGCATCTGATATTCACGTGCCTGCCAGGGTCTCTGGGAAAGGAGGTCTCATCTGAAAAAGCAAGAAAAAGGACAGGTAATTATTGATCTGAAAGACAAATTCTCGAAGGCGAGGTCTGTTGTCTTTACTGATTACAAAGGTATGACGGTTGCCGAGATGACTGATTTGAGAAGACTGTTGAACAGTTCTTCTATCGACTACAGTGTTGTGAAGAACACTCTTGCCAAAATTGCTTCGCAGGAAACGAGTTTCTCTGTTGCTGCTGATGTGTTTACAGGCCCGGTCGGCCTTGCCATCGGCTATGACGATCCCGTGCTTGCCGTTAAAAGAGTGCTTGATTTTGTCAAGAAAAACGAGAAGCTTAAAGTAACGGGAGCTGTGGTTGAAGGACAGCTGTATGGTCCAAAGGATCTGAAGGCTATTGCAGAACTGCCGTCAAGAGAAGTACTGCTTTCGATGCTGGCTGGAGCACTTCAGGCTCCGATGGCAAAACTGGCTGGAGCGCTTTCTGCTACCGTCACCGGCTTTGCCTATGCTATGGAATCGCTGAAATCAAAAAAGAACAATTAACCATAATTCTAAGGAGGTTTGCATAATGTCTATTACGAAGGAACAGGTTTTTGAATTTATCGATAGCATGACGATCCTTGACATGTCCAAGTTCATCAAGGAGTTTGAAGAGAGATACCAGCCTTGGCCTGAAAGAGGCAAAAGATCTTGTTGACGGAGCTCCCAAGCCGCTCAAGACCGGCGTGACGAAAGAAGAAGCCGATTCCATGAAGGCAAAACTTGAAGAGCAGGGTGCGGGCGTAGAAATAAAATAACATCAGGATAAAGGTGCTGTAAACGGGTAGAGGCGGAAGGAATGCCGTCTCTACCTTTGCCTTTACTACGATAAGGAGACATATGGCAAGGGTACTGAGAAAGAGATTGGATTTTGGCAGGGTTCCCCAATTCCTTGAAGTTCCAAATCTTATTGAGATACAGAAGAGATCCTATGAGCAGTTTTTGCAGAAGGATTTCCCCATAGGAAAACGCAGGGACATGGGCTTGCAGTCTGCTTTTGTCAGCGTGTTCCCCATAAGTGATTATAACGAGACTGCCGAGATTGAGTTTGTCGGCTACCATGTTGGTGAGCCGAAGTATACTGTTCGCGAAGCCCTGCAGAAGGGAATCACCTGTGCCGCACCGCTCAAAATCAGTGTGAAGCTTAATATGTTTGAGGCCGACGCAAGCGGGAAGAAGAAGCTGAAAGAGTCCCGCGAACAAGACGTCTATATCGGTGAAATGCCAATTATGACCGAGACCGGCACCTTTGTCATCAACGGGACAGAGCGTGTCATTGTCAGTCAGCTTCACCGTTCACCGGGTGTATTCTTCAGCCATGACAAGGGCAAAACCCATGCAAGCGGAAGGTTGCTTTATTCTGCGCGAGTGATTCCATCCCGCGGATCCTGGCTTGATTTTGAATTTGACGCAAAAGATATTCTGTATGTAAGGATTGACAGACGGAAGAAGCTCCCTGCCACCATTGTGCTTAAGGCCCTTGGCTATTCAAACGAGGAGCTCCTGAAGATCTTTTATCCTGTAGAGACGATAAGCATTAAGGGCAATATATTTACCCGTGAGGTGAGCGAAGTTCTGGTCGGACTCAAAGCCCATCAGAACATTGTGGCTCCCGGAACGAAAGAAGTGATTGTCAAAGAGGGTATGAAGATCACCAAGGGCTCCATAAAGAAAATGGAAGCTTCCGGGATAAAAACCATAACAACCACAAAAGAGGAGATCATCGGAAGGATTACCCTGAAGGACATTGTTGACCCGACAACAGGAGAAGTTATCCTGGAGGGAAACGAAATTCTTACAGAAGACATATTTAATAAAATCCTTTCTCTAAAAATCGATACGCTCAATCTGCTTTTCATTGATAATGTGAGCTACCTTTCGTCGCTTCGCGATACGCTCCTAACAGATAAGGTGAGAACGCAGGATCAGGCACTTATCGAGATATATAAGAAGCTCAGGCCGGGTGAACCGCCAACGCAGGCATCCTCGCGGGACCTGTTTAACGGGCTGTTTTTTGATCCTAAACGGTATGATCTTTCGCCTGTTGGACGATTGAAGCTTAACAAGCGGCTTAACCTTGATACTCCTCTTGATGTGAAGGTGCTTACGGATAAGGATGTTATTGAGATTGTCAGATATATCCTCAGTCTCAGGACCGGAAAGGGCGAGGTCGATGATATTGATCACCTTGGCAACAGGAGAATTCGCGGCGTTGGCGAGCTCCTGGAAAACCAGTTCAGGATCGGACTCGTGAGGATGGAGCGGGCTATCAAGGAGAAGATGACGCTTACCGAGCTTGAAAATGCAATGCCGCATGACCTTATTAATGCAAAGCCCGTAATGGCGGCGGTGAAAGAATTTTTCGGATCAAGCCAGCTCAGTCAATTTATGGACCAGACTAATCCGCTTTCCGAGATTACCCATAAGCGGAGGCTCTCAGCCCTCGGGCCGGGCGGTCTCACGCGTGAGAGGGCAGGTTTTGAAGTCAGGGACGTTCATCCTACGCACTATGGAAGAATATGTCCTGTTGAGACACCTGAAGGCCCCAATATCGGTCTCATTACGTCGCTTGCGTCCTACGCGAGGGTTAATGACTATGGATTTATTGAGGTGCCTTACCGGAAGGTTTCTGATGGCAAGGTTACGGAGGAAGTAGAATTTTTCTCTGCCATTGAAGGTGAGAAGTTTATTATTGCAGAGGCAACGTCACCGTATGACAAAAGCGGAAAGTTAATCGGTGATCATGTATCTGCCCGTGAAGGCGGCGGCTTTAGGATGGTGAGACCCCAGGAAGTGCAGTATATGGACGTATCTCCCAAGCAGGTTGTCGGTATATCTGCAGCGCTTATCCCGTTCCTTGAGAATGACGATGCAAACAGGGCGCTCATGGGATCGAACATGCAGCGTCAGGCAGTTCCCCTTCTTCATCCTGATGCTCCCTTGGTCGGCACAGGGATGGAGTTCGCGGCCGCAAAAGATTCCGGAGCCATTATTCTGGCAAAGAGAGCCGGGAAGGTAGAAAGCCTCGACGCAACCCGCATCGTCGTAAGAGTAAGCAATAGCGCCGGAGTTGATATCTATCCACTTGTGAAATTTCAACGTTCCAATCAGGCCACCTGTATCAACCAGCGGCCGATTGTGAGAGTCGGAGATTTAGTAAAAAAAGGAGATGTCCTCGCAGATGGTCAGTCAACTGACCGCGGCGATCTTGCCTTGGGGAAAAATGTGGTTGTGGCATTTATGCCCTGGGGCGGCTATAACTTTGAGGATGCAATAATCCTGAGTGAGCGTCTGGTTAAGGAGGATGTTTATACCTCTATCCATATTGAGGAGTTCGAGATTGAGGCCCGGGAAACAAAGCTGGGACCTGAAGAGATAACCAGGGATATTCCAAATGTGGGCGAGGAAGCTCTCAAGGACCTCGACGAGTTCGGTATCATCAGGATTGGCGCTGAGGTTAAACCTGGAGATATCCTTGTCGGAAAAGTTACCCCGAAAGGGGAGACGCAGCTTACCCCTGAAGAGAAACTGCTGAGGGCTATTTTCGGCGAGAAGGCAGAGGAGGTCAAAGAGAGCTGTCTCTATGTGCCGCCAGGCATCGAAGGAACGGTGGTTGATGTCAGGATCTTCTCGCGGAAGGGCATTGCCAAGGATGGCAGGGCAAAGAGCATTGAAGATGACGATATCCAGAGGCTCCAGCGTGATCTCGAGGAAGAGATCAAGATCATCAAGGAAGAGAAATCGGCAAAGCTGAGCCAACTTTTTATCGGTCAGCGCGTGGCAGAAGAGGTAAAGCATTCCAAGACCAAGGAGATAATCTGCGCAAAAGGAAAGACTCTGACTGAAGAGCACCTTCAGAACATCAGGGACGAACATCTGATGCGCATCAAGGTCATGGATGACAGCGTGCAGGCTAAAATCGACACCATCAATAACGATTCAAACCAGTATGTGCGCGATCTTGAAAAGCGATATGACCAGAAAGTAGAACAGATCAGAAAGGGTGACGAACTCCCTCCCGGCGTTAACAAGCTCGCTAAATGCTATATTGCGATGAAACGCAAGATTCAGATTGGTGATAAGATGGCGGGACGGCACGGAAACAAGGGTGTTGTCGCTACCGTAGTCCCGGAAGAAGATTTGCCTTTTCTCCCTGACGGCACGCCAGTTGACGTTGTCCTGAATCCTTTGGGTGTTCCGTCCCGTATGAATGTCGGACAGATTCTGGAGAACCATCTGGGCTGGGCTGCAAAAGCTGTCGGCAAGATGGTCAGGGAACTTCTCGACAGGCAGGAGTCACTTGCTGAGGTAAAGAAGTGCGTGGGCGATGTAATCTCGGATGTAATTGAAGACAAAAGAAAATTGAATGACTATATCGACGAGATAGACGCAACGGTTGCGGAAGATATTGCGCAGAATGGTATTTTTATCGCTTCTCCTGTTTTTGAAGGCACAAAAGAAGAGCAGATACGGAAGCTGTTTAAGAAGACCGGAATATTAAAAACAGGCCAAACAGTGCTCTATGATGGCAAAACAGGAGAACGTTTTGAACGTGAAGTAACAGTTGGCGTCATGTACATGCTCAAGCTCCATCATCTCGTTGACGACAAACTCCATGCAAGATCCATTGGCCCGTATTCTCTGGTTACTCAGCAGCCTCTGGGCGGAAAGGCGCAGTTTGGCGGGCAGAGACTTGGTGAGATGGAAGTCTGGGCGCTGGAGGCATACGGCGCTGCCCACACACTTCAGGAGTTTCTGACGGTAAAGAGCGACGATGTCTCAGGAAGGGCAAGAATGTATGAGGCGATTGTGAAGGGTGATGCAACCCTGGAGCCAGGTGTGCCCGAGTCATTCCATGTATTAATAAAAGAACTCCAGAGCCTTGGTCTTGATATAGAGCTTCTGGAGAAAAAGAAGAAGGGGGAATAGGATGACAGAAGATATTTATTCCATATTCCAAAAGCCTAAGAATCCGACTGATTTCGAAGCAATGAGAATAAAGCTTGCATCGCCTGAGAGGATCAGGGAATGGTCCTACGGCGAAGTAAAGAAGCCAGAAACGATCAATTATCGTACATTCAAACCCGAGCGAGATGGCCTTTTTTGCGCAAAGATCTTCGGTCCTATTAAAGACTGGGAATGTATCTGCGGAAAATACAAGAGAATGAAGCACCGCGGTATTGTCTGCGACAAGTGCGGCGTAGAGGTCATTCAGTCGAAGGTGAGGCGGGAAAGACTTGGCCATATTGAGCTTGCAAGTCCGGTCGCCCATATCTGGTTTCTAAAGGGTGTTCCGAGCCGCATTGGAATTCTCCTTGACATGACCATGAGGAATCTTGAAAAGGTGCTCTATTTCGAAAGCTACATTGTTATTGATCCCGGAGATACGCCTCTTAAGGCCAGAGAACTTCTTACTGACGATGAGCATAAAAAGAAGTTCGCTGAATATGGGACCAGGTTTAAGGTCGGCATGGGAGCAGAGGCTATAAGAGAATTGCTCAGAGCCATAGATCTTGAACCGCTCAGTATTGAACTGAAGACCAAGATCAGGGAAGCTGCCTCAATCGGAGTCAAGAAGAAGCTTACCAAGAGACTGAAGGTTGTCGAAGCGTTCAGAATGTCAGAGAACAAGCCTGATTGGATGATTATGGATGTTATCCCGGTTCTGCCTCCTGATCTCAGACCTCTCGTTCCTCTTGAGGGTGGCCGGTTTGCGACATCAGACCTGAACGATCTTTATCGACGGGTTATCAACAGGAACAACAGGCTCAAGAGGCTTGTTGAACTCAAGGCACCGAGTGTCATCATTAAGAACGAAAAGAGAATGCTCCAGGAAGCGGTTGATGCGCTTTTTGATAACGGCCGCAGATCCAAGGTGCTCAAGACAGCCACAAAAAGACCGCTCAAGTCCCTGAGCGATATGATTAAAGGCAAACAGGGACGGTTCAGGCAGAACCTCCTTGGCAAAAGAGTCGACTATTCAGGCAGATCGGTAATCGTTGTAGGGCCGGATCTGAAGCTTCACCAGTGCGGGCTTCCCAAAAGAATGGCACTTGAACTTTTCAAACCATTCATCTTCAATAAGCTTGAGGAAAGGGGATATGCAACTACGATAAAGGCTGCAAAAAAGCTTGTTGAGAAAGAGTCTCCCGAGGTTTGGGATGCGCTTGAAGAGGTGATCCGGGACACGCCGGTGCTCCTCAACCGTGCTCCTACCCTGCACAGGCTCGGTATTCAGGCATTTGATCCTATCCTTGTGGAAGGTAAAGCTATTAAACTCCATCCGCTTGTCTGTACCGCATTCAATGCGGACTTTGATGGTGATCAGATGGCTGTTCACGTTCCTCTTTCGATAGAAGCTCAGGTCGAGGCGAGAGTTCTGATGATGTCAGTTAATAATGTGCTTTCTCCTGCCAATGGCAAGCCCATTCTTCTGCCGACACAGGATATGGTTCTTGGCATCTACTATCTCATGAAAGAGAGAAAGGGAGGCAAGGGTGAAGGCATGGTCTTCTCTGATCCTCAGGATGTCAGAGTTGCCTATGATGCCGGACGACTGGGCGAGCATTCAAAGATTAAGGTGCGTATCGATGGCGTAATGACGGAGACGACAACGGGAAGAGTGCTCTTTTCTGAGATCGTGCCAAAGGGTATCGCCTTTGAGGACATCAATAAGGATATGACCAAGAAGGCCCTCTCGAAGATTATCGAGGATTCATACAAGAGGGTTGGAAGGCGTGAAACCGTTGTATTTCTTGATAAACTTGAGAAGCTCGGCTTCCATTTTGCGACGAAGTCAGGCATCTCTATCTGCATGGCGGATATGCATATCCCGGTCAAGAAAAAAGAGATGATAGGCAGGGCCGAGAAGGACGTTATGGAGGTGCAGAACCAGTATGCCGAAGGACTCATTACCCAGGGTGAACGATACAATAAAGTCATTGATATATGGGCAAATGTTACTGAGCGCATTGCTGATGAGATGATGAAGGAACTCGGCGCTGAGGATGAGAAGATGGCTTCAGAGGAAGAACTTCAGGAAAAAAGGTCTTTTAATAGTATTTTCATGATGGCCGATTCTGGCGCCAGAGGAAGTACTGCTCAGATAAGACAGCTTGCGGGTATGAGAGGTCTGATGGCAAAGCCTTCAGGCGAGATTATTGAGACGCCGATTACCGCAAACTTCAGGGAAGGCCTTACGCCCCTTCAGTATTTTATTTCAACGCACGGAGCGCGTAAGGGTCTTGCTGATACGGCATTGAAAACAGCAAATTCCGGTTACCTCACCAGAAGGCTTGTTGATGTTGCGCAGGATGTTCTCATTACGGAGGACGACTGCGGCACCACGGACGGCATCGAAGTGACCAACCTTATTGAGGGTGGTGAGATCATCCAGCAGCTCGAGGAGAGACTGATTGGCAGATATTCGGTCGAGGATATCAAGGATCAGGATAAAGTCATTATCGTAAAGAGGAATCACGAGATTACTGAAGAAATCGCAAAGGCGATCATTGAAGCACCAAAAGACAGGGTAAAGATCAGGTCAGTTCTCACCTGCATATCCAAGTTTGGTGTATGCGCAAAGTGTTACGGCAAAGATTTGGGCAGAGGCGGCTATGTTGAGATTGGCGAGTCGGTCGGCATCATTGCGGCACAGTCCATTGGTGAGCCCGGGACACAGCTTACCATGAGAACGTTCCATATCGGTGGAACAGCGTCAAAAGTAGTTGCACAGACTGTTCTTGAGGCAAAGCATTCAGGGATTGTTAAGTTTATCAATATTAATACTGTCAAGAACCGTGAGGGTTTCCATGTTGTCATGAACAGAAACGGCAACATTGCGATCACGGATTCAAAAGGCAGAGAGCGCGAGAAGTATTCTGTCGTCTATGGCGCCAAACTCCATGTTGAGGAGGGCAAGAGAGTTGAGATTGGCCAAAAGCTGGTCGAATGGGATCCATACTCAGTGCCTATTCTTACTGAGGTTGGCGGTAGAATTGCTCTTGGCGATATTGTTGAAGGCGTGACGGTTAAAGAAGAGGTGGATGAAACGACCGGTCTTTCCCACAAGGTTATTATTGAATACCCTGTGAACATGCGGCCGAGAATTTCGATCAAGGATGAACATGGAAAAGCTACGCTTAAGATTCCAAGTACGGGAAACCTTGCGCGGTATCAGCTGCCTTCAGGAGCTCATATTGTTGTAGACAAGCATAGCATTGTCTATCCCGGAGACATCCTTGCCAAAATGCCTCGGGAGACAACAAAAACAAAAGATATTACCGGCGGTCTTCCGAGAGTTGCCGAGCTTTTTGAGGCGCGGAAGCCAAAGGAACAGGCAGTTGTTTCTGAGATTGACGGCATTGTCGAGTTCCGGAGTGCCCTCAAAGGCAAGCGCGTCGTTGTTGTTAAAGGCGGCGAGGTCACAAAGGAATACGATATCCCCAAAGGCAAGCATGTAAGTGTGCATGAAGGTGATTGGGTTAAAGCTGGCGAGGCACTTATGGATGGCGCTGTCAACCCCCATAGCATCCTCGATATCCTCGGGCCAAGAGAGCTTCAAAGCTACCTTGTCGATGAGGTCCAGAAGGTGTACCGGTTGCAGGGTGTTTCGATCAACGACAAGCATATCGAGACGATCGTGCGCCAGATGATGAAGAAGGTGAGAATTGAGGATTCCGGAGACACGGCTTTCCTTATTGGTGAGCAGGTTGACCGAATCGCATTTCAGGATGAAAATATGAGGGTCAAGGCTGAAAGCGGCAAGCCTGCACAGGGTAAGCCCCTGCTTCTGGGAATTACCAAGGCGTCGCTTACTACGGACAGTTTCATCTCGGCAGCGTCTTTCCAGGAGACGACCCGGGTTCTTACTGAGGCAGCGATCAACGGCAGCATTGATGAGCTTCGCGGATTGAAGGAGAATGTTATCATGGGCAGAATTATCCCCGCAGGTACAGGCATGAAACATTATCGCAACACGTTTGTCCAGAGGGAACAAGTCCCTGTTGTTCCGGAGACTCCAGCGATTGCTGAGTAAGTAACACCACACAAAATCCCCCTGGGAGCCTACGTTAAATGGGCTTCAGGGGGATTTTTTTGTCCAAACCCATAAGGAAGGGGAGATATACGACAGCCAGTAATCCTTCAGTGAAGCGGGGAACCCACCCCTGCACCACAAAGGCAGCTAAAGGCAGATGGAATCAGGATATAAAATTGTGGGTTATCAAGAATCAAGGGAATATCATGGGAACTGCTCTTGCATATAATATTTAGATGCTGAACTGTAACAACTAAATAACTGTTATTTCAGACCAATTTCTTTGGCGACTTTTTTGATCATCTTTTTGTCGTTCTTCAGAATATTCATGCAACGGTCACCTTTGTTCATGACCGCCTCGGTAAAGGCAGTGACCGTCTGATGTTTTTCCCTCATCGCCTCTTTTGATATGGCAGTCTTGCCGTCATGGCAGGAGGCGCACATCTTGGGCCAAAACTGTGTGCGTGTTACTGCGTGGGTATCAGAAGCAAAGATGCTGCTCAGGGGAAGTACTGTAAGAAGCATGAGAAAGATCGATCTGCTATTCATGTCCATCACCTCGTTGCCGTATCGCTGACGCCGACAATTGCAATGCCGGCTTTTTCGGCCCCTTTAATAAGTTCTTCTTTATTTATGATAATACTCTTGCCCGACTCAACTGCAAGTACCCGTGCCTGCACATCAATCATTGACCTGAGCGTAGCGTGTCCGACGACCGGCACATCGAAACGCATATCCTGTTGAGGCTTGCTGACCTTGATGACGACGGCTCCGCTTCCTGCCAGCGTGCCGCCTCTATTGATTGCTGCGTCAGTTCCCTCTATGGCCTCAATGGCCATAACAGCCTGATTTCGAATCACAACAGTCTGACCGATATCAAGCCTCCCGATCTCCTTGGCAATCTTCCAGCCAAAAGCAATATCCTTCCATTCGTTTTCGGTTGGGCCTTCCCTGGTAATTACACCTTCGGGAGTAAGCAGTGAGGATGTGAAATCAGTGGTGTTTAGAAGGGTAATCCCTTCCTTTTGTAATTCTTTTGCCAGGGCCAGGAGAATAGAGTCGTCGCTTTTATCCTTCAGCGAAAAAAGGAGCTTCATTGCTCTAAGGTCCGGCGTAATCCTGCTTTTGTAGAGCAGGGACTTTGGGACCTTGCCGGCCATGACAGCTTCCTTTACTCCTGATTTTTTCAAGAAGCGTATAAGCTCGCCGAGTTTACCAACATTGATCCACTTAATTTTATCGACAACAGAGGCAAGGTCTCTTTCTGCCAGCGGTTCAAGCCCTGCAGCAATGACTTCATATCCCTTTGCCCGAGCCTCTTCAGCAACTGCCTTTGGGAGCTCTCCATTTCCCGCTATGAGGCCAAGCTTTGAAGCTATCTGCATATGCCGCGCTTGTTCTTTTCAATAAACTCGACAAGGTGCTTTATCTCTTTAAAGCCGCTAAAATCCTCCTGGACTTTTTTGATCGCATCCTTGAGCGGCCGTTTCTCCCTAAAAAGAATTTTATATGCTTTCTTTATCGCAGTTATTGCCGGATCAGAAAAACCGTGCCTTTTTAGGCCAATGGTGTTAGGACCAAAAAGCTTTGCACGTGAGCCTGCTGCGACCATATAAGGCGGGATGTCCTGAACTACGCCGCTGAGACCACCCACCATGGCATATCGTCCAATTCGTGAGAATTGGTGTACAGCAGAAAGTCCACCAATGATAGTAAAGTCTTCTACGACAACATGACCTGCCAGAGTTGCAGCGTTTGCCATGACGATATAATTTCCGACCTTGCAATTGTGAGCTATATGGACGTATGCCATGAGATAGTTGTTGCTGCCGACTGTAGTCGTTTCATCTCCGCCAACTGATGCCCTGTGAATCGTTACATATTCCCTAACAATGTTGTTGTCCCCGATAATCAGTTTTGTAGACTCATCCCGGTATTTAAGGTCCTGCGGCGGGAATCCAATGCTCGAAAAAGGATAAAAAGTGCAGTTCTCTCCTATATCAGTATTGCCCTCAATAATCACGTGCGACAAAAGCTTTGTGCCTTTCTTAATGTGCACGCCTTTTTTGACGATACTGAAGGGGCCGATTTCGACGCCCAAATCTATTTTGGCCTTACGGTCAATAATTGCTGTCTTGTGGATCGATGATTTCATGTTTCAGGCTTCCTGATTCGTGAGCATTGCGGTGAGATCTGCTTCAGCTACGACCTTGTCATCAACTTTTGCTACCCCCGAGAGCTTCCAGACATTACCACGATGCTGGATAACCTTCAGTTCCATTTTCAGCTGATCGCCGGGCACAACCGGCTTTCTGAATTTAGCCTTTTCAATACTCATAAAAAATACGGATTTCGCCTCCGAGCTGGTACTAAACGCAAGTACCCCGCCCACCTGTGCCATCGCCTCAATGATGAGAACACCGGGCATGATCGGCTGTCCAGGGAAATGCCCCTGAAAAAAAGGCTCGTTGATGGTTACATTTTTTATTCCTGTTATACTGACGCTTGGCTCCATCGCGATAATTCTGTCAACGAGTAAAAACGGATATCTGTGCGGCAGCTTTTTCATAATATCAGTAATATTCATCATAAGGTTTCTCCCTTGACCAGACGGTCCATTTTTTCCTCAAGTTCCCTGATCTTTTTATTCATCTCTGGCAACTTTGCAAACAATGCCTGCGCCCGTAACCATTTGGCATGAGGTATGGCAGGGGTCCCCGAGTAGACACCCTTTTTCAGGTTATTATTCATAACTCCTGCGCCCCCAGCCACACTTGTGCCAGACTCAATAGTAGTGTGATCTCCTACCCCAACCTGACCACCAAGAATAACAAAATCCCCGATTTCCGTGCTGCCTGCTATACCGACCTGAGAAACGATCAGAGATTTTTCTCCGATTGAAACATTATGGGCAATTTGACACAGATTATCAATTTTTGCCCCTCTTTTTATGAGAGTATTGCCGAGGGTCGCCCGATCGATTGAGACATTTGAGCCAATTTCTACATCTTCTTCGATGACTACTCCACCAACTTGGGGGATCTTGTAATGCTCCCCTTTTTCAAGTACATAGCCATACCCGTCGGATCCGATGACCGAGCCCGCATGAATTATAACCCGGTTTCCGATAGTTATTCCTTCCCGGATCGTTACATTCGGATAGATAAGGCAGTCCCTGCCGATACTCGTATTTTCTCCGATAAAAGCCCCAGGCATAATGACCGAGTTGTCTCCAATAATCGCATGAGCAGATACCACAACAAAAGGATAGATCGTCACGCCGTTTCCAATTAAAGCGCTCTCTGAAATAGAGGCCTCCGAACTGATTGTGACAGGATGCGGGGTTTTGGGATAAAAGCACTCAATTGCCTTTGCAAAGGCATAATAAGGATTCATGACCTTGATCTGTGCAATGAAAAGGTCGGGAATGACTTCCTTTACAATGACGCAAGAAGCTCGTGAGTTGACAAGATACTTAAGATACTGGGGTGATGCAATAAAGGTTATATCACCTTCGCCAGCCTCTCTGACACCGGAAACCCCGGTAACGACTTTCTCGGGGTTTCCACCAATAACCTCGCCGTTGACGATCTTTGCAAACTCATTAATATTCATAGAGCCTTTTGAAACAGTGAGATAAAAAAGCCTCCTCGGGAAAAGGAGGCTTTCTGGAATTATGTCAGCGTATATTTATTTCTTTGCTTTAACCTTTGTTTCGTTATGCTTCTTAATGACTGCATCAGTCAAGTCGATATCCTTTTTAGAGTATAAAATCTGACCTTCAGCATTTTCAAGAATAAGGGTATATGCCTCGTCCTGCCCTATCTTCTGAATAATGGCACGAATATCTTTTAATATCTCGCCTGTTAGCTCGCTTTCTTTTTTCTTTACCTCACCCTGAGAGTCTGAAACAAGCCGCTGATATTCCCTGATCAGGCGCTCCAGCTCTTCCTCTTTAGATTTCCTGGCATCCTGAGAAAGTACGGAGGCCTGTTTTTCAAGATCATTTTTCCCCTTTTCGATTGCCTTGCCTTTTTCATCTATTGAGACCTGTTTTGACTTGATCAGAAACTCAAGATCTGCCTTTGCTTTTTTCCCTGCTTCAGATTCGTTAAGCGCCTTAACGAGATCAACAAATCCGACTTTAAGAGTGTCTGCTGCAAAGGATGTGCCGGTTACCAATAAAATAATCACTACGAACCATGCTATTTTTCTCATGCTGTCTCTCCTTGTATATAGTTAGAAAAAACTTCCGAATGCAAACTCAAATTTGCTGGCGCTCTCGTCGCGTTTTTGGGAAATATTGTAGCCCCACTCAAGCCGAATAGGACCAAAAGGAGAGATCCACCGGACACCGAGTCCTGCCGTATATCTCAACTTGCCTAAGTCGCTGAAATTATCATATGCATTCCCTGCATCGAAAAAAGTAAGTCCTTTCAATTTCATCTCAGATGAAAGAGGGAAAATATACTCAAAGTTAAAGATGAGCTCGGAAGTGCCTCCAATCGGATCGTTCGTAGCCGTGTCGCGCGGACCGGCTTCGCCAAAGCCAAGCCCTCTGACTGTATTGATTCCTCCCACATAGAATCGCTCGTACAGTGGAAGTTTTTTTCCGAAAATAGCCTTTGAATATCCCAGTCGCCCTCTTGCCATAAAAGTTGTCTCTCCTATCGGAAAGAACCAGCCTGAATCGATGACTGCCTTGACAAAACCGTTTGTTCCTCCAAGACCTGCCACGGTAACGGCCAGAGAGTTCCTCGATCCTCTTGTCGGATCAAGATAGTTATCTCTGCTGTCCCTTGTTATCGTTGGCGTTACGCTGCTGGTGGTGCTTGTCCCGGCCTGGTCAGTTACAATGCTTGACGCACCCTCTTTAATGTTATCAATGGTTGCCCTTTCAAAATTATAGGTGATGTCACCCTTCCAGTATTCATCAAAGGATTTGCCAAATCCAACATACAGCCCGTATGCCTGCTTGTTATATTCGATATACTCGCGATGGTGACGATACAGGCCAGTTGAAAGGGAGATGGGTCTATCCATAAAATACGGATCACGGAAAGACAGCTCATAATATGAAGTCTTGCCGCCAAGCTCCCCTTTAAGCTTTACATATTGCCCTTTCCCAAATAGATTCCCTTGTGTAATATCGGCTGTTGCAATGAAGGCATCTGCAGAACTGTATCCGCCGCCGATACTCATAAAACCGGTCGGCCGCTCCTTAACCTTGACATCGATATCAACGGATTTGCCTTCATATTTGGGTTTTGGGACCATATCGACATGTTCAAAAAAACCAAGATTATTAATTCTTTCATAGCTTCTTTTTAACTTAGAACTATCGAAAATCTCACCTTCATCAAGCCGGATTTCTCTTCTGATTACCTTGTCCCTTGTCTTCAGATTCCCGGATATCTCGACTCTGCCGATCCGGTATTTATCACCTTCTTCGATGCCGAGCACAATCTGGACTGTTTTATTTTGATCTTCAGGGGTAAGGTTGGGAATGACAGAGACAAGTGCATATCCGTTTCTGGAATAGAGGTCTGAAATAGCAAGCATGTCTTTTTCGAGGATATTTTTCTGAAAAAGGCTGCCTACCTTGAGGATAATTAACTTTCTGATCGTGTCTTCGTCATACAGTTTATTGCCTAAAATACCGACGGATGCGACCTTATACTGCTCGCCCTCGGAAATACGCAGCTTAATAGTCATGCCCTTCTTTTCCTTGTCAACGGAAATTTCCGGCTCTCCAACGACAACTTTTAAAAATCCGTTATTGAAATAAAGGTTTCTGACCTTTTCCATATCAGTATCAAGTTGATCTTTTTTGAGATATCCGCCTGAACCAATAAATGAAAAGAGCCACCACTCCTTGGTCTCCATGACTTTTTTGATTTTGCCCGATGATAGATTCTTGTTGCCTTCGATGACAATGCTCTTGATCTTGATCTTGTCCCCTTCGTCTATCTGATAGGTAAGAGTCACTTCATTCTCTGTAATTTTCTTTATGACAGGGACAATATTTGTGAGCCAATATCCCTCTTCTTCATAGTATTTGCCGATTTTTGTCGCATTATCCTGGATCAGAACAGTGTCTGCGATGGAGCCGGGCGTAATGGATATTTTTTCCCTGATTTTCGTGTCCTCTATTTTTTTGTTGCCCTGAAGTTCAATGCGGATAATTGCAGGTTTTTCCCGAACAAGATAGATAAGCTTGACCCCTCCCTCAAAAGCCTCAATCTCAACCTTAACATCCTCAAAATATCCCAACTTAAAAACGGATTTTATATCTTCGTTGGTTTTTTCCTGAGATATGGGTTCCCCCAGTTTATGGGAAAGTTTAGCTTTGACTGCTCCTTCTTCGATGCGCTTGAGTCCCTTGACCTCTATGGCATTGACCAGAGGCTGTGCTTGGGCAAACAGTCCCGTATATGATGCCATTACGAGTACGATTATCAGCAGAACTGTTTTGCGCATGTTTCCCTCCCGTTTTGGCTGATATTAGAGATCTCCTTAAAGACCCGTAAGTATAGCACTGATCCCCTGTCACTTGTAAATAAAAAATAATTGCTATTTGTAATTATATGGCACGGCAATTCTCCTGATTGTCCTTTTATAGTAAAGCAGATCCGATAAAATAAGAAATTATGATTTGCGGATTAATTTTTTTTATTTGACCATCTCGCAAAAGGTATTTTAAGCTGTTAAGCCTGCATTTCTTTAATTTTAGGCAATGAACAATCACCATAAAGGAGGATTCGATGAAGAAGTATGACACGCCGTTGATCGACGAGCTCGAAAAAGGCCCATGGCCGAGCTTTGTCACAGAGATGAAGAAGGCTGGAAAGAACAACGAGATGGCAAATGATGCAGTAGGGCATCTCGAAAAGTGCTATCGGACCAAAGTAGGGTATTGGAAGCATGGTGGTATCGTTGGTGTCCTTGGTTACGGAGGCGGCGTTATCGGAAGATATTCAGAACTCGGTGACGAGTTTCCCGGGGTTGCCCATTGCCATACGGTCAGAATAAACCAGACGAGCGGGTTTTTCTACACGAGCAATGCCCTTCGCGAGATTTGCGACATCTGGGACAAATACGGAAGCGGTCTCACCAACATGCATGGTTCGACCGGCGACCTTGTTCTTCTTGGCACCAAGACGGATGCGCTCGAAACGATCTTTGCCGAATACTCATCCCGCGGATGGGACCTTGGCAGTTCAGGTTCTGCTCTCAGGACTCCAAACTGCTGCGTAGGCCCAGCCCGTTGCGAATGGTCAAATTATGATACCCTTGACCTTAACTATGCGCTGACTCAGGAATTTCAGGATGAGATTCACAGGCCCATGTTTGCATATAAGTTCAAGATCAAGATGTCGGGATGCGCATGCGACTGCGTTGCTTCCATTGCCCGTGCTGACATGTCCATTATTGGGACATGGAAGGGAAACATTGCGGTCAATCAGGATGAGGTTAAGAATTACGCAAAGAACGGCATGGACATTAATGCCGAGATCGTAAATATGTGCCCGACCCAGTGCATTAGCTATGATGGCAAGGAGATGAAGATCAACGATGCTGAATGCAACCGTTGCATGCATTGTATCACAAAAATGACCAAGGCCCTCAAGCCTACCGGAGAGCGCGGAGCTACCATCTGTATCGGTTCGAAAGCCCCTATCGTTGTCGGCTCACTCCTTTCCTGGGTCATTGTTCCATTCATCAAGATCGAGCCTCCTTATACGGAGCTTAAGGACCTTATCCGGAAGATCTGGGAATGGTGGGATGACAACGCAAAGCCGAGAGAGAGAATCGGCGAGGTCATCGAGATGAAGGGCATGCGGTCGTTCCTCGAAGGTATTGGTCAGAGCCCGATTCCGCAGCAGATCAAGGAGCCAAGGAAAGATCCGTTCATGTTCTACACTGAGGATGACATGGCTGCTTTTAAGGCCAAGGAAGCAGAAGAAAAGAAAACCGGCAAATACAAATTCTAAATTTATTCAATAAATTAAGGAGGATATAAGAAATGGCATTACCACAGAGAAAAACAGATATTGGACCGCCTCATTATAAGCAGTTTTTGCCGCCTGTTATTCAGAAGAACTACGGCAAATGGAAATATCACGAAGTGCTTTCTCATGGCGTTATGGTCCACGTCGGCGAGAGCGGAGACAAGCTCTGGACAGTGAGGGTTGCCTCACCGAGACTTCTTTCGACTGCAACGATCCGCGAGCATTGCGATGTAGCAGAAAAATTCTGCGGAGGCTTTTTCCGGTATACCACCAGAAACAATGTCGAATTCCTTGTTTCTGACGAGAAGCAGCTCGAGCCGCTCAAGAAAGATCTTACCGCGCGCGGATTCAAGATGGGCGGTATCGGTGCAGCTATTACCAACGTCGTTCATACCCAGGGATGGGTACATTGCCACAGTGCAGCTACTGACGCCTCAGGCCTTGTGAAGTCAATCATGGACGAACTTATGGAATACTTTGAGTCCAAGACACTTCCTAATAAGGTCAGGCTTGCGGTTGCATGCTGCGTAAATATGTGCGGTGCAGTTCACTGCTCAGATATCGCTGTAGTTGCAGTTCATACCAAGGTTCCGACGGTTAAACATGAGCTTTTCAAAAACATGTGCGAACTCCCGACCGTTATCGGATCCTGCCCCACACGTGCCATCAGCCCTGATCCTGCGAACAAGAGCGTCAAGATCAATGCTGAAAAGTGCATGTACTGCGGCAACTGCTTCACGGTCTGCCCTCCGATCAGCATCAAGGATCCTGAGCGGGACGGTGTTGCAATACTGGTAGGCGGAAAGATCAACAGCCTCAGATCCAATCCGAAGTTCTCTAAGCTTGTTATCCCGTTCATTTCGAACGAGCCGCCGCGCTGGCCGAAGGCAGTTGCTGCGATCAAGCATATTGTAGAGGTTTATGCAGCGAACGCGAGGAAGCACGAGAGAGTTGGTGAGTGGATCGAAAGAATAGGCTGGGAGAGGTTCTTCTCCCTGACCGGGATCGACTTTACCTTCCAGTGTATTGACGACTTCACCTTCATGCGCGATACCATGAGGACATCCTCCACCTTCAAGTGGTAGTATAAACGATTGGGGAAGGTAGTCCCGGAAATCGGGACTGCCCCACGATTTAACTCTAAATTTGACACGGGGGTAAAGAAAAATGGAAATGGCAGAACTTCAGGACAAAATTTTCGCCTTCTGTGAAGCTGCAAAGGGCAAGAAGAAGCTTAAGGAAAAAGATATTCTTATTGGCGTGAGCGGCGAGCTCAGCCTTGAAAAGGATGAAGTCAAGAAGGCCTTGAGAGAGATGATCAATGTCGGTAGACTTATGTATTCCTACGGCGGCGGCGCAAGCTCAGTCGAAATCCCGAGTGAAGAGTATCTCAGGGAAAAAGGCATGATTAAGTAATATCTGGCCTGATTGGATGATCTGAAAAGAGGGACTGGATGTCCCTCTTTTTTTGTCTGCGTCTGGTTCCGTTATAGCCTTTCAGACATATTGCTTTTGTTCTTTGTCCCAGGTAGTAAGATTTTCTGTTATAAACTCAATAACCTTCCGGTGTTCATCTGCCCCTCGATCGTGAATGGTCATATGCTCACCAAAAGCAAAATGTATTTTTTTTCTGACATCAATAGGTCCGAAATCCTTGATTCTTTTCCCAATGCCCCAGGCGTCAGTCTTAAGCGCGATCGGCACTACCGGCACATTTGACTTTAGAGCCAACTTGATGCCAAGAGAGTTAAACTCCTCTGGGCTGAAGACCAAGGATCTGGTGCTTTGAGGAAAGACCACAATGGACTGCCCTTTTCGAAGTTTCTCGAGCCCGCCTTCCAGCACGGCCCTGAGATCATCCCTGGCATTTTTTCTGCCGACCAGAATCGGATCTCTCGATCGCATTATTGGACCAAAGACAGGCATCCTCACGAGGCTTTCCTTGACAACGAAGGTTACGGGTTTCATAGGCTGAATGATAGCGGGGAGTACTAACGTTTCAAGTGTGCTCATATGATTACCGATAAATACTGCAGGGCCTTCAAAATTCCTGAGATTCTCCAGCCCTGATATCTCTATGAATGCTCCGATATTTTCAAGAGCGTGGATGATTTCAAAACTGCTTTCAGCCCAATTTTCGGCAGTATACGCGCCCTTGAGAGCCTTGCGACTATTTTTCCATATAATCCAGAATACCTGAAAATAGAACGTTGCCCTTGGTCTGAGAAATAGTTGTGAAAAAATACCCCTTGGTCTGTCAGGATCCGTCTTATAGCCATTCTGAGCTGCGGCAATCACTGTTTCTGCAGTACCCACCGCTGTATTTCTTCGACCATTGCGTCGACCGTTGCTTTTTTGGGCATGATACGAACCTTGAGCCCCGCTCTTTCAATAGCTTTTGCCGTAACAGGTCCGATAACTGCAATCGCTACATTTTTGAGAAGCTCGTCTGCATCCTCGCCCATGATCTCTTTGAAGTTCGTGAACGTGGCTGCGCTTGTAAAGGTTGCGATGGTAATCCGGCCTTCTTTCAAAAAGCGCTTAAGCCTCTTGCCGTGGTAGTCTGGCCTGATCGCCCGGTAAGCTATAGGCACATCGATGCTGCCACCCAGCTCCCTCACTTTCTCGGGGAATACTTCCCTTGCCATCTCCGCCCGAGGGAGCAGGAACTTTATCCCCAGAAAAGGTGTGGCACTTGGCGTATGGCGCCCAGAAAATTTCTGCCCCTGATCAATTTCCCCCACACCCTGATTTCGTATGAACGTCTCAATCAATCCTTCAGCGCGAAACTCATCAGGGACCAGATCAACTCTCAAGCCGAACTGGTTAACTGCAGCCTCGGTCTTTGTCCCTATGGCGCAAATTTTCAGACCTTTCAGCTCGCGAATGTCAAAGTTTTTTTCAAAGAGTCGTAAAAAGAAATATTTTACGCTATTTGCGCTGGTAAAGATAAGCCAGTCATATTCATGAATATGCTCGATCGCTTTGTCAAGGTCACCCCACGTCTCTGGCGGAACGATCTCAATTGTCGAGAATTGAAGCACTTCGGCGCCTAGTTCTTCAAGGACCTCAAAGCCCCTTGTATGTTCCCGTGTCACCAGTATCCTTTGGCCGAACATAGGCTTCTTTTCATACCAGTTCAGTTCGCTCCGCAGCTTCACGACATCCCCGATGACCGTAACCGCAGGAGGCTGAATATCCCTCTGTTTTACTAGTGCGGCAATGTCCTTTAATGTGCTTACGATGGTTTTCTGGTCAGCCCGCGTTCCCCACCGTATGACGGCAACCGGCGTGTCCGGAGAGCGGCCATGCTCTATCAGTTTTTTTGTCATATCATCGATATTTTTTACCGCCATCAAGAAGACAAGAGTGCCGACTCCTGTAGCAAGCTTAGCCCAGTTGATGGACGATTCTTCTTTTGTCGTATCCTCATACCCGGGGATAACGGCAAACGAAGACGAGTAGAGCCTGTGCGTAAGCGGTATTCCAGCATACGCAGGAGCTGCCACAGAGGAGCTGACGCCTGGCACGACCTCAAAGGGAATTGCTTCCCTGACAAGTTCCTGGGCTTCTTCACCACCGCGACCAAAAACAAAAGGATCTCCACCCTTGAGACGGCAGACAATCTTGCCCTCTTTTGCTTTTTCGACGATAGCGCGGTTTATTTCGTCCTGTGTCATCGTATGGTGGCCACCGCGCTTGCCTGCATAAATGAGTTCAGCCTTATGACTGATATAGTTCAGTATCTGTGCATTGAGATGAAAGTCATAGATAACGACCTCTGCCTTCTGTAGGCACTGAAGTCCTTTTATCGTAAATAGTCCGATGTCTCCCGGACCAGCACCGACAAGATAGACAATACCGTTATTGTTTTTCATAGGGCATTTATTTTAGCACAAAAGACTTCAGAGAGGTCTTGTCCTGACAAGACCTTCATTGCATTATTAAAAGGATCTGGTAGAATTTTAAATAAGAAGCCTGCTATCAGATGATGCAAAGAGGGAGGGAAAACATGTTTAGCAAGAGCAGCAAGGATAGAGCCGAGTCGGTAGAAATAGAAAGAATGCACGTATCACGGAAGCTCCATTATGTATTGCTATTTTACTTGATCTGTGCCACTTTGCTGCTAGGCGGTTGCGCCATCCCCCGAAATCAGGAGGCAGCATCACGGCAGGTTGCGGAGCCTGAATTTGATCCATCAACAATGTGTCGCGGATGCCATGGTACTATCGTTGAGCAGCACGAAGAGTCGATGCACGCGAAATCTTTTTCCAATCCTGTTTTTCAGGCTCAGTATTTCCGAGAACTGATTCCGCAGTTATCCAAGCATTCTGACCTGCAAAAAGAAGCAGACAAGTGTATTGCCTGCCACGATCCCATCTCGTTTATAAAAAACAAGGGGTACATCACGAGCCCGCATCAAACAATACAAAACCTCTCTGGCATTGTATGTGACTTATGTCACCGAATCAGCGCGTATAAAGGGGAACGGCCCGGGGGGGGGAACTTCATTGCAACACCAGGAGAAAGTAAATTTGGCCCCTTTAAACACGCTTCGGACCGGCATCATGCATATCATGAGCTGCAGACCAGGAGCGAGCTTTGCGGTATTTGTCATAATGACGTGAACCATGAGGGGGTGGAAATTAAGTCGACTTTTACGGAATGGAAGGAAAGTTCCTATGCAAGGAGGAAGATTCACTGCCAGGACTGCCATATGAACTTACAGGGCTTTTTGACCGACAATAGGCCCGTATTCGATTCCGGGCAGGCGGCGTCAATGACCCTGGGGGCTACCTATCAGCGGAGTAAGCTCTATACGCATAAGTTCCCTGGCGCTCATGCCAAGACGCAGACCTCTGATGCTCTTATGCTTGAATTAAGCGTTGATAAATCAGAAGCAGCCCCCGGAGAAGATATTATGCTTAATATTCATGTCTCTAACCGGAAGGTGGGTCATTCCATGCCTTCTGGAAGCACTGACCTGAGGATGCTTTGGGTGGAGCTTGTTGCAAATATAGATGGCATAAGTATCGCCATCCCGGTTTTGCCCGGAAACGACTTGTATGGTATTGCAGGATATGGCAGTTTTGATAAGGAGATCATTGGCGGGGATATTCCTGAGGGAAGTCGGATCTATCGCTCTGTCTATCTTGACAGGAACGGGAAGCAGACACTTTCTTCGTATAATGCGGCCAAGATCATATTTGACAACCGCCTAAAGGCAGAGGAAATGCGCAAAGAGAGATACCATTTCAGAATACCGAAGAATGCTGCAGGAACAGTGAGTTTCATGGCTCGGATATATTATCTCAGATACCCCGGTTCCTTTGCCAGTTCGCTTGGTATTGAGAAGACTGAGCCTGTGGAGTTGGCCGATGCAAAAAAAGAGGTCAGGATCAGATAAAGAGCTATTGACTACATCCGTTGTTATTGAAGAAGAAATGATGAATGCGCTATAATGCCCCAGATTCTTACGGGGGGATTATGGCACTTCAAAAGATGGAAATGCGGAGCGAAGAAAGATTTCCTTATCTCAGGACGATAAAGTATGTTTGCATCCCCGATGCCGAAGAAGATTTTAAAGGTGTAACCATAGATATCAGCAAGTCGGGTATGAGCCTCTATATTTTCAGTCCCTTCTGTATTTGTGAAGGCCTTTCTGTGAAGGTAAAAGACGATCTGCCGCTGGGGTCCGCGACGGGAGTTGTTCGTTGGGTGCGACAGATTGACAGGGACCTTTACCGGGCGGGGATTCAGTTCCACTAAGCGGCTCAGAGCTGGTTTCCACTTTCCATTTTATTCTGCTATTATGCCGTCTGGAGTAAACGATTATGTTTCGAGCAACGAGGAGAAACCGATGTCGGATCTAAAGAAGATGTACAAAACCATTATGGATGATAATTTCCCTGACGAGATGACTATCAGATTTGGGAGTCAGACGCTCGCATACAAAAAGAGGGCGTGGAAGATTTCTGATGAGAAGACGGGTGAACTTGTTGAAAAAGGTTTGCGCTATGGGGAGAATCCTGATCAGCAGGCCGCACTCTTTGAGTTGGTGAATGGTAATCTGGTGCTGGGAGATTGCAGATTCATTGAAGCGGGCAATGGGCTTGTGAGCAGTATCTCGGAGGCTGACATGCTCCAGGCCGGCAAGCATCCTGGCAAGACGAACCTTACGGACCTCGACAACGCTTTGAATATCCTCAAGTATCTTTCTGACAGGCCTGCGGCTGTCATCATGAAGCATAATAACCCCAGTGGTGTCGCATATGGTGATACCGTTGCAGATGCCTATGACAAGGCGAATAGGGCCGACAGGATTGCTGCATTCGGCGGGTGCCTTGTTGTTAACCGGCCCCTGGACAAAATGACTGCAGAATTGATCAGCAATAATTATCTTGAAGTTGTTGGAGCCCCTGATTTTGAGAATGGAGCCTTCGATATTATAGCGAAAAGGAAAAACCTCAGGATTGTGAAGATACATAAGATAGATGATCTTGAAAAATACCGCTCTTTTCGTTTTGTGGACTTCAAGTCATTGATAGACGGCGGGATAATTGTTCAGCAGTCCCCGGTGAACAGGATACGGACAAAGGATGATTTTCTGCCGGCAAAAACCATGCACAAAGGGAAAGAATACGCGGTTGAAAGAAGGCCAACCGAAAAAGACTATGATGATATGCTGTTTGGATGGAATGTTGAGCAGGGCATTACGTCAAATTCGGTCATATATGTGAGAAATGGTGTGACTGTTGGAATCGGGACCGGCGAGCAGGACCGTGTTGGTGTTGCAGAGATTGCTGTTTTTAAGGCATACACAAAATATGCTGATGCCCTCTGCTTCAAAAAATACGGAATCCCTTACAAGACCTTTGAATTAGAGTCCTCGCAGGGTAGAAGGGATTTTGCTGCGCTGCGTGAGATTGACGAACTGACTAAAGAAGCAAAGGGTGGTCTTATCGGATCAACAATGGTATCCGATGCTTTTTTCCCGTTCAGGGATGGTGTGGATGCCGGGATAAAAGAAGGTATTTCCGCGATCGTGCAACCGGGCGGTTCAGAGCGTGATTTTGAGGTGATCGAGGCATGCAATGAGGCAAGCCCGAAAGTGACCATGGTCTTTACGGGGCAGAGGGCTTTCAGACACTGAATAGTTGATGATTGAACGGGCTGAAAAATATTTTCAAAAAAAGATACACTTTTTTTTCTCATAATGCTATACTCCTGTTTCCCGTTGGTGGATTCTTTTAAGGTCGCAGTATGAATACTGCCCATAAAAAGCTTGACATTAATTAATTGCTCTGGTAATATTGCAAGGTTTCCCAGAGTTTAGAGGATTGTTCACTTTTTATTTTTTGGAGGAAATGTGCCTACAATAGCACAGTTAGTACGGCAGGGACGCAAGACCCTGATAAAGAAAACGAAGTGTCCAGCGCTGAAGTCATGCCCCCAGAAAAGGGGAGTCTGCACTAGGGTCTACACTACAACGCCAAAGAAGCCTAACTCAGCATTGAGAAAGGTTGCCAGGGTGAGATTAACTAATGCCATGGAAGTGACGGCCTATATCCCAGGTGTTGGGCATAACCTTCAGGAGCACTCGATCGTCATGATCAGGGGTGGAAGGGTGAAGGACCTTCCCGGTGTCAGGTACCATATCATAAGAGGTACTCTTGATTCGCAAGGCGTCAATGACAGGAAGCGCAGCAGATCCAAATACGGAACTAAGAAGCCTAAATAACGGAGTATGTAAATGCCGAGAAGAAGAGTCGCCGAAAAGAGAGAGATACTGCCGGACCCGAAATATAATAGTAAGGTCGTGAGCAAGTTTGTCACCATTATTATGGAAAGCGGGAGAAAGTCCACCGCAGAGAATATCTGTTATGGGGCCTTTGATATTATCAAAGACAAGACGGGAAACGATCCGTTAAAAGTCTTTAAGGCTGCGCTTGAAAACGTGAAGCCGCTTCTTGAAGTTAAGGCGAGAAGGGTTGGTGGGGCTACCTATCAGGTTCCTGTTGAGATCAGGCCACAAAGAAGGATGGCTCTTGCGTTTAGATGGCTTATTAATTACTCCAGGGGTCGTGGAGAGAAGACGATGCGGGAGAGGCTGGCGGGAGAGTTGCTGGATGCATTTAATAATACCGGTGCTTCCATTAAGAAAAAGGAAGATACCCATAAAATGGCAGATGCTAATAAGGCGTTTGCGCATTATAGATGGTAGAGAGATTAAGGGAGATATATCTTGTCACGCGGTCCTTTAGAAACAACACGCAATATTGCTATCATGGCACATATCGATGCCGGAAAAACCACAACAACCGAAAGGATACTCTATTATACCGGCGTAACCTATAAGATCGGTGAGGTTCATGAAGGCACTGCTGTCATGGACTGGATGGTGCAGGAACAGGAGCGAGGCATTACCATTACATCAGCTGCAACAACCTGTACGTGGCGCGACCATAGAATTAATATTATAGACACCCCCGGGCACGTAGACTTTACCATAGAGGTTGAACGCTCCCTTAGAGTCCTCGACGGTGCCGTTGCTGTATTTGACTCGGTTTCCGGTGTTGAGCCTCAGTCTGAGACAGTTTGGCGCCAAGCAAACAAGTATAATGTCCCCAGAATTGCTTTTATGAATAAAATGGACAGAATGGGTGCTGATTTTTATATGTGTATTAACAGTATGGTTGACAGGCTTGGCGCAAACCCCGTGCCAATTCAGATACCGATTGGAGCAGAAGATCAGTTTAGAGGACCAATCGATCTGATAAGTATGAAGGCCTACTTCTATGATGATGAAACGCTCGGTGCAAAATATGTCGAAGGCGAAATACCTACAGAATATCTTGACCAGGCCAAAGAATATCGGGAAAAGATGATCGAAGCCATTTCTGATGTTGATGAAAAGGTGATGGAGAAGTTTCTTAACGGCGAGGAAGTGACTGCCGATGAGATCCGTGCGGCTCTGAGAAAGGGTGCTATTGCGATGAGCCTTACTCCGGTCATCTGCGGAACGGCCTTCAAGAATAAGGGAGTTCAGCATCTCCTTGACGCTATTGTCGACTATCTGCCTTCTCCTTACGATATCCCCCCTGTAATCGGTATTTCACCGGATGATAATTCAGAGCAGATTCGGAAGCCTGAGCCAAAAGAACCTTTTTCTGCCTTCGCATTCAAGATTATGACGGATCCGTTTGTTGGCCAGCTTACATTCCTGAGGGTCTATTCAGGAACTATGAGCGCAGGATCGTATGTCTATAACTCTACAAAAGGCACGAAAGAGCGCGTCGGAAGACTTCTTAAGATGCATGCAAACAAGCGGGAAGACATTAAAGAGGTTTCTGCTGGTGATATTGCTGCCGCAGTGGGCCTTAAGTCTACTCTTACCGGTGACACGCTCTGCGATGAAAAGATGCCGGTCATCCTTGAGGCTATGGAGTTTCCTGACCCGGTCATCTCTGTCGCAATTGAGCCGAAGACAAAGCCGGACCAGGAAAAGTTATCGCAATCTCTTGCAAAGCTTGCCCAAGAGGATCCTTCGTTCAAGGTTTCGGTTAATGAGGAGACTGGTCAAACGCTTATTGCTGGAATGGGCGAGCTCCATCTCGAAATTATTGTCGACAGGCTCACGCGTGAGTTTAAGGTGGGGGCAAATGTCGGCAAGCCGCAGGTTGCTTACAGGGAGACGATTCGTGCGGCTGCAAAAGCTGAGGGAAAGTTTGTCAGGCAGAGTGGCGGCCGCGGACAGTACGGCCATGTCTATCTTGAGATAATGCCGCTTGAGCCTGGCAAGGGTTTTGAGTTTGTGAGCAAGGTTGTTGGTGGGACCGTCCCGCGTGAATACTGGAATGCTGTTGAGAAGGGCGTTAAGGAGGCTGCTGATGGCGGCGTGCTTGCCGGGTATCCCTTTGTTGATTTCAGGGTAACGCTTACTGACGGCTCATATCACGAGGTCGACTCATCAGAAATGGCGTTTAAAATCGCAGGGTCTATGGGCTTTAAGGAATGCGCCAAAAAGGCAAAGCCGATTATCCTTGAGCCGATTATGAATGTTGAAGTTGTTACTCCGGAAGATTATATGGGAGATGTTATTGGCGATCTTAACTCCCGGAGAGGCAAAATACAGAATATGGAACAAAGAGGTAAGGCACAAGTTATCAAGTCTCAGGTCCCTCTTTCCGAGATGTTCGGCTACGCGACAGACCTCCGCTAGCGGACACAGGGAAGGGCAACATATACCATGCAGTTCGCGAACTATGACGAGGTTCCGAAAGGCATTGCAGAAGGTATC
>JACRLO010000030.1:0-24350 GCA_016235245.1 Nitrospirota bacterium
ACATATCGCAGGGACAAAATGGGGACTAAAACAGTATCTGAAGATGGACCGGCTTGAGGAGCAGGCAAGGGAATTGGCAGCATAGAGGGAAAACCAGATGAGGACACCAAATTAAATGTGCGAAAGATTCTTGACACTATCTTGGCTGGGTCCGCGCTCATTAGTAGGACTGGACCGCCGGAGTTACCCTTTGTCATTGAAATATCGAGCCACGCTACGTCGCGATCACTACCTTGACCGAGATAGCCACCAGTCCTCCACTTCGACGACAACATTCCCCTGGTCACAATCGATTGTTCTACACCAAGTGGTTACCCGGCAAGATAGATGTCGTCGCCTTCTTGAACATCGGCAAAGCGACCAAGTGGTAAAGGTTTCAGCGATTTGCCTGTTACTGTCAGTAAAGCAACGTCCTTACCAATGATTCCTTCAAGTTTGCGCCCGAGACAGTTGGATGAGGCATAGCAGGAAACCTGGTGCCGTCGGCAAACTCGACCTCAATTTGCTGCGCGAAAGTGACACTTGTCTGGCCATTAGGAGCCTGTGATATTTGCTGCACTACATGAAAATCCGTAGCCACGAGATCGGGTGCGACGGCGAAACCTGTTCCTGATGGCTGCCCGTTAACTACGATTCTGAATACCGACTCTCGTATTTTTTTAACGCGCTGGTTCATCTGTGATTCCTTTTGTGACGCCGTTAAAGGGGAGTAAAGCATAAGGATGAAAATGCCAACGAGCGATAAGAAACGAAATGTGAAAGACATATGTGACCTCCTTCTCAGTCTAACGCCGGGCATGAGGGGCAGGGGAAATATAATTAATGAAAAAAACCGACAGTTTATCCCCGGTCGGCCTCGATGGACTTGTTAGCGATTTGTCGTCTATATTTATTGGTTTGCCAAAATTGAATAAATGCTATCAGAGTCGACACTGCAAACGCAATTATTGATATCCAATAACTTCTTGTAGAATCTTTCAGATACCTTGCAACAAGTATATTTTTATTTCTGAGTTCGTCAGCTATTTTATTAACTTCAGTTTGTACAAGCGGATACTGAGCTGACAATTTCAGTCTGATATTTTCAAAATAATCTTTTTGAATATCTTCTAGACTATCAAAAGGATTCGTTTGAATATATTCTTTAATTATAGAATCAACACGCTCAAGAAGTATATTGAAGTCTTTAGGGGAATCTTTCCAAGCAGGCCTAGTCTCAAATAGACCCAAGCGAAGATCCTCCAATATTACCGAGAGGGGCACGTCAGAATCATAATAGGAGGAGCGCCCCGACAACCTGTCAAGTATAGTATATCTTTCGATTTCTCGATTGGCGTACAACTGTTTTACAGCTTTTAGGTCACCGTTCTGCATTATCACGTGTTGCATGTCTCTTTTAATTGTATCTTTTTTAACAACTTTCTCAGACCCAAAGACGATAAAATAAAAACCAAGAATCAACAGAACAATAAAGGCCAATGGAATTACTACATCTGCAATACTTTCTAAATGACTGATCGATTCTGTCTTTTCCACTAATAAGCCTCCTCAACAAATTGTAATTCAGCGAACAGTATTAATCGCAAACTAAATCATATATCATGTCGTTTTATTTGAGCGCTAACCAGTTATTATGTAGTTACAGTAAAGCATCTAATATCATATACAAGCATCTAATATTAGATACCTGTGTTGCATATAGTATTAGATGCTTTTGCATCTTTTACCCTCTTGGCAAAGCATCTAATACTATATGCTTTGCCAAAGCTGTTCCCCTGATATTCCCGTATCTGATAAACCACAATTTCATATCCGGTTTCCATCTGCCTTTAGCAGTCCTCGCCGCCTCTCTCAAATCCTTTTCAGTAAAACTGATTCATACAGGCACACGATCATTGTCGGCAAACTTTTGTGCCGGAGGCTGCCATGCTATTTTCTCGACAACAAGTTCTACGGTCTTGATTCCTGACAGACGCATCGACAATCCCACTGCTGTTTTTTGACAGGCTGCCGCCGATAGCTGCCCAGCGGAGATGAAAGGCAGCATAGTTTTGTTTTCATGAATGTCTGCACGGGTCATACGTGAATACATAAGAGGAATGGCTTTATCTCTTTTTGTCCCCTGAGAAAGTTTAATGAAACATCCGGAAAATGTAAATATATAAACCTGCGATTGTGTAACTATTCAGTGAAGTGGGATAAACATGAAAGATTCCGGGTACCCACACATAGGGCACAAGCAAGCCGGAATGACAACCACACCATAGCATGAAGAGCGAGGAGACAAAAAAGACCGCAAGCATCTGATGCGATGCTGCGGCCTTTTATAAACGAGGAAATAAAACGGTTATTTTGTGTTCAGGGCTTCTTTGAGCGCTTTGCCGACCTTGAAATAGAGGACCTTCTTGCCGGGCACGTCAACACTCTCCCCGGTCTTCGGGTTCCTCGCCTTTCTTGGGTTGCGGTTCTTCAACCGGAAGTTTCCAAACCCGCGTATCTCGATCTTCTCGCCGTTCATCAGAGCCTTTTTGATGCTTTCAAACACTGTCTCGACAACGATCTCTGTCTGGTTTCGTGTAAGACCGTCAACCTTTTCCGAGACCTTTTCAATAAGGACTGACTTTGTCATATGACCTCCGTTCCTAAGGTGTATAGAGAAATTTTATCCTGAGTGTCGGAAAAATATCCGTAAGCTCTTTAGGGAATCTGCCCTTCAGGAGTTCCATGAAAGAGGTCTTTTCCTTTTTCTCCACCACGTCCGGCTCTCCTGAAATGCCGACCAGTTCAGCTGTTTTTCGTATCGTGTCTTCGAGTGTGCCGAGTTCATCAACCAGCTTCTGTGCTTGTGCCTGTTGGCCGCTGAAGATTCTGCCGTCAGCAATTGCCCTTACATCCTCGACCTTCAGCTTTCTTCCGGTTGCCACTGCCGTGATGAACTGCTCGTGCACGTTGTCCATCACGCCCTGAAGGAGTTCCCGCTCTTCGGGCCCCATTTTTCTGAATGCCGAGGCCATGTCCTTGTGTTTGCCGCTCTTGATCACTTCCGTCGTGATCCCGATCTTGGACATAAGGCCCTCGATGTTCGGGATCTCCATGATCACGCCTATGGAGCCGGTCAACGTGCCGGGATTGGCAATGATCATGTCAGCAGGGGCGGCAATATAGTAGCCGCCGGATGCGGCGATGGAGCCCATGGATACCACAACTTTCTTTGCCGCAACAGCTTTTTTCACTTCCTCATAGATTTCCTGAGAGGGGGCTACTGCTCCGCCCGGGCTGTTAATCCGGAGGATGATCGCCTTGATCGAGAGGTCTTTGGTATGTTCCTTGATTTCCTCTACGATATCCCTGGAATCGAGGATAGGACCTTCAATCCTGACCAGCGCAACCCGGCTCCTGAGCGGTATCTTCTTCTGCAACAGCGTAAGGGACAGACTTATCACCATGAGGCAAAGGAGAACGATACTTATGACAACACAGGCCTTCTTCAATGTTCAGTCTTTCCCACATGTTTCATGCTGAGGCCGATCTTCCGTTCGTCCGCGTCTATCCTGATGATGCGGGCCCTGAGATGGTCGCCATCCTTGATCGGGTCTCCCTCCGGCTGTATGATCTCAGAGGAATAGATAAGTCCTTCAACGCTGCCTTCCATTTCGAGAAAAATGCCAAAATCAGTTGTCTTCAGCACTACACCGGAAATCTCATCGCCGAGCTTGAACTGCTCCGGGATCCTGCTGATCCAGGGATCGGGCTCGATCTGTTTCAGGCCGAGTGCAATTTTTTCTCTTTCGGCATCGATAGAGAGGATGACTGCATCGACCTTTTGCCCCTTTTTCAGAAGCTCTGAAGGATGTTTTACGTGTTTTGTCCAGGACATGTCGGATATATGGATGAGGCCATCGATACCTTCCGGGAGGCCTACGAAGGCGCCGAAGTCAGTGATGCTTCTGACTTTTCCTGATACGATCTGCCCGGGCTGATAATGTTCCCTGACCAGCTGCCAGGGACTCTGTTTTGTCTGGCGAATGCTGAGAGAGAGTTTGCGATCTGCCTGATCAACTCTCAGGACAGCAGCCTCTACCATCTCACCGATCGACAGATATTTGGACGGATGCTTTGGTCTCGGTGACCAGTCGATCTCAGAGACATGGACAAGACCTTCAAGACCGCTTTCGATCTCAATAAATGCCCCATAATCGGTGATGCTCACGACCTTGCCTTTTACCCTTGCACCCACCGGGTATTTCGCTACGATGTTTTCCCAGGGGTCAGGGTTTTTCTGTTTGAATCCGAGGGTAACTTTCTCTTTTTCAGCGTCATACTTCAGGACCTTGACTTCAATTTCATCGCCAACGGAAAAGAACTCATTGGGGTGGCTTATTCTTCCCCAGGAGATGTCCGAAATGTGCAGAAGTCCATCCAGCCCGCCGAGGTCTACGAATACACCGTAGTCCGTGATATTCTTGACGACACCATGAATAAGCGCGCCTTCAACGATCTTGCCGAGGGTTTCGCCCTTTTTCTGCGACCGCTCCTCTTCAAGGATGATCCTTCGCGATACGATGATGTTGGAGCGTTTGCTGTTCATCTTGATGATTCTGAAGGACATGATCTTTCCGATCAGACTGTCGAGGTCCTTGATCAGTTTGATATCGATCTGCGAAGCAGGAAGAAAGGCCTTGACGTCGCCGATATCAACGGTCATCCCGCCCTTGGTCTTTTCAATGATCTTGCCATCGATGAGGCTGTTTTCCTGCGCTGCTTTTTCTAGGGAATCCCAGGACTTGATTTTTGATGCCCGTTCTTTGGAAAGGCGCATCATGCCTTCGGAATCCCGCATCTGTTCGACATATACCTCAAGGGTATCACCGGGCTTTAGCTGCCGCAGCTCTTCCTCGGAGAACTCTTCTTTTCTGATAAAGCCCTCAGACTTATACCCGATGTCGGCCATGACACCATCTGCCTTAATAGAGATCACTTTGGCACGCAGCAGCGCGCCAGGAGAGATCGTCTGGAACGTCTCGGCGTAGAGCCTCTCCATTTCGTTGTTGTTCATCGTTTCATCCATTACTGGCTTCCCCCTATAGTATGTATTCTTTTTTCTACTTTTCGTATGATCCAGTCAGGCGTCGAAGCGCCTGCGGTAATGCCGACTTTTTTTACACCGTCAAACCAGGACGCATCAAGCTCATCTTCTGTCTCGATGTGATAGGTTCTGACCGACATGGAACTGCAGAGGTGGGAAAGCTGTGTCGTGTTTGCGCTGTTCTTGCCGCCTACAACGATCATGATATCCACCTTATGCGCCATTTTTTCTGTCTCTTTGAGCCGCAGGGCTGTCGAGTTGCATATTGTATTATATACCTTTACTTCCCGCGCGTGTTCAATGATCTGCGAAAGGGCCTTTTTCAGCGCCTCAATGGGCTGGGTGGTCTGGACAACGACGCCGACTTTCGGTTTGAGTTTCGGCAGCGCGGAATTATCATCAAGCACTATGGCATCGTCACCCGCATAGCTAACGATACCCTTTACCTCAGGATGGTTTCTATCCCCCAAAATAACGACCTGATAGCCATTTTCCTTCAAAAGTTTAGCATAGTGCTGTGCATTTTTTACAAACGGGCAGGTCGCGTCAATGATCTTGATGCCCCTGGATGTGATCGAATCGTAGGTCTGGAAGGGTATGCCGTGGGTCCTGATAATCAGTGAAGAAATCTTTTTGTTATCAAGGTCGTCTATCTCAAGGGGGGATATGCCTTCCTCCTCCAGCTTCGCAATGACCTGGGGGTTATGGATGATCGGGCCGAGCGTGTAGAGGCCTTTTTTATTGTCCTTTGCCATATCAAAGGTAATATCAATAGCACGCTTTACGCCAAAGCAGAAGCCTGCCCGTTTTGCGGTGATAATCTTCATATCAGATGCACCGCTTCACCGCTCTTCACCCTGCTGGATGATCCTGAGGATTTTTCTGAATACGTCCTGCACGGACATGCCTGTGGAGTCGATGACTACCGCATCCTCTGCTATTCTGAGAGGTGCCAGATCTCTGCCTGAGTCTCTGGCATCACGCTCAAGAATATCCAGATGGATCTTTTCTTTACTGACCTCATATCCCCTTGCATTCATTTCAAGGGTGCGGCGTTCTGCCCGTTCTTCTGCAGAGGCATCGAGATAAAACTTTTTGTACGCATAGGGAAAAACTACGGTTGTCATGTCTCTGCCTTCAGCTACCAGGTTTTCATGCTGCAATGCCTCTCTCTGGATATCGAGCAGTAATTCCCGGACAAGACGGTGGGCAGAAAAAACTGACGCGAAGTGGCTTGCCTCAGGTGAACGGATCTCCTCAGAAACGTTCTTATGGTTCAGATAGACCTTGCCCTTTCTGAAGGATACCTTTGTTATTTCCAGTGCTGCTGCGATCTCATCATCGCCCGAGTCCTCATTCAGTCCCCGGTGCAGGAGGCCAAGTGCAACAGCGCGGTATAAGGCGCCGGTATCAAGGTATTCATAGCCGAGGTCCTGCGCAAGGAGTTTGGCGATGGTGCTTTTGCCTGCCCCTGAAGGCCCGTCTATGGCGATTACCTTGTTCATGCGGTCAGCCTGCGGATGTCTGCGAAAAAATCAGGGAATGAAATGGCAACGGCAGAGGCGTTGTTGATCACGGTCGTACCCCCGGCAAGAAGGCCTGCCACTGCCATGGCCATGGCGATCCTGTGGTCACCATGGCTGTCTACTTCTGCAGCCTTGAGGGTTTCATTGCCGGTTATGCTTATGCCGTCAGGGAACTCCTCGAGTGCTACCCCCATTTTGGAAAGTTCTGCAGCCATTGCCTTGATGCGGTCCGATTCTTTCAGTCGCAGTTCTTCTGCGCCCCTGATAATGGTCGTGCCTTCCGCCCGCGCAGCGGCAATGCAGAGGATCGGGAACTCGTCGATCAGGGAAGGCACCATCTCGGCAGTGACCGTTGCCGCCTTCAGGCCTGCCTGTCCTTTGCAGAAGATGTCTGCCACCGGCTCCCCGGATACGGAACGCACATTTTCTATCTCTATATGCGCTCCCATACTCCGTAAGACATCGATCAGGCCGGTCCGCGTCGGGTTGATCCCGACATTCCGGAGGATAACCTCTGCCCCCGGGATCAGGAGCGCCGCGACCATAATAAAGGCAGCTGAAGAAAAATCGCCCGGCACGTCGATCTCCTGAGCATAAAGCTCTTTACCTGAATGGACCGATACGTTCAGCCCGTCTGTTTTGAGGTCTGCGCCGAAAGCAGGCAGCATACGCTCTGTATGGTCGCGCGACTTTGAGGGCTCAGTTATCATGGTCATGCCCCCTGCATAGAGACCTGCCAGCAAAATAGCTGATTTGACCTGGGCACTCGCCATCGGCATATCGTAAACGATAGCTTTGATGTTGCCGCCGCTGATCGCGAACGGTGCGTAACGGTTGTTGTCCCTTCCTGTAATGTGGGCACCCATAAGGCTGAGGGGTTTGATGATCCTTGCCATAGGCCGGCTGCGCAGAGAGCTGTCTCCTGTCACCACCGAGAAGAACGGGTTTGCGGCAAGCACGCCTGAAAGGAGGCGGATCGTTGTGCCTGAATTTCCGCAGTCGATGACGTCAGCCGGTTCAGTAAGTCCATGCAGCCCTTTGCCGTAAATAATAAGGGTATGCCCCTGGTCGTCGATCTCTATCCCGAGGGTCCTGAAGGCATGCATGGTGCTTTCGGTGTCCTGTGCCCTGAGAAAGTTTCTGACCATGCCCTTCCCTTTGGCTAACGAGGAGAACATTACAGCCCTGTGTGATATGGACTTGTCAGGGGGCGGGGTCACCTCTCCTGAGAACCGCGCTGCTTTTGTTATCTCAATCCTGTCCAATGTTTTCCCTCGCTTCGCTCGCTCTGGCGAACTCCCGCCTGAGCGAGCCCGCATCACCTGTATTTAGATGCGTCTCTAACCGGCTCAGATTATTCCTGAATACTGCTATCATCTCTATAAGATTCTGTCTGTTGAGCAGAGAAATATCCGACCAGATATCCGGAGAACTTGCGGCGATCCTGGTCATGTCCCTGAAGCCCTGACCGCAATAGGACAGATAAGAGGCGTCAATGTCCGATACGGTATTGACCATGGTATATGCAATAAGATGGGGCAGGTGGCTTACGGCAGCATATACCCTGTCATGTTCGGCAGGACCCATAGACAGTATCTTTGATCCCAGGCCTGTCCAGAGAGCTGTAACCTTCTTCAGCGCAGCGGGATCGGACTGTTCCGTAGGTGTTACGATGCAGAGTGCATCACGGAACAGATCAGCATGCGCAAAATCAATACCTGAACGGTCACTGCCGGCTATGGGATGGCTGCCGATGAAATGCACATCAGGAGGCATCAGCCTTTCAAGCTCAGAAACGAGGTCGCCTTTGACGCTCCCCACATCAGTGACGATCGCTCCTTTCTTGAAAGAAGGGGCGGCCTGTTTTACCAGTTCAATAAAAGACCCTGTTGGTGCAGCAAGGAGAATGAGGTCAGCATCGCTGCATGCTGATGCAGGATCTGAAGAAATAACGTCGATAATCCCCATATTTCTTGCGCGCTCAAGATTCCCCCTGCTTCTGCCATAGCCAAATACATGGCCGGAGATATTCTGTTTTTTTACCGCAAGGCTGAAGGATGCGCCGAGCAATCCAACGCCAAGGACTGCTGTCTTAGGGAAGACCAACGATCAGATCTCCCTGCCAACGGCGGCTGCTACCGGTTTCATCTCTTTCATGAGTTGTTCGAACTGTTCCGGTCTCAGGGACTGGTCTCCGTCAGACATCGCCTCTTCAGGATTGGAGTGCACCTCGATAATAAGCGCATCAGCTCCTGCTGCAATTGCTGCTTTTGCCATGGGAGCGACCAGGCTCCGCTTGCCCACGCCATGGCTTGGGTCAACCACAATGGGCAGATGGGTAAGCTCCTTCAAAACAGGCACAGCGCTGAGGTCAAGCGTATTTCTTGTTGCGGTTTCGAAAGTCCTGATGCCCCGCTCGCAGAGCATGACATTATGATTGCCGCGGGACATGATATATTCTGCAGACATGAGCCATTCCTTGATGGTCGATGCAAGTCCGCGCTTCAGCAGCACCGGCTTATCGGAAGTACCGACCTCAAGAAGGAGCCTGAAGTTCTGCATGTTGCGTGCGCCGATCTGAATGATGTCCGTATATTTATTGATCACATCCATGTCGCGCGGGTCCATGATCTCGGTGATGATCGGCAGTCCGGTCTTCTCCCGCGCCTCTGCAAGATACTGAAGCCCTTCTTCCCCGAGTCCCTGGAATGCATACGGGGATGTGCGGGGTTTAAATGCGCCGCCGCGCAGGAATGTCGCTCCGGCAGCTTTTACTTTTTCGGCGATACTGCTGAGCACGGTCCTGTTTTCTACGGCGCAGGGGCCTGCCATGACCGGTATTTTTTTCCCGCCGATGGCAATGCCGCGTACGTTGATGACGGTATTTTCTTTCTGAAACTCACGGCTTGCAAGCCTGTACGGTTTGACGATCCGGACGACATTTTCAACACCCGGTGCAGCACGGAACGAGTCTTCCTCTTCTTCCGTCACCTTTGAGGTGTCACCGATGGCGCCGATGATCGTCCTCTCCGTGCCTTTTGATATATGCGCCTGCAGCCCCCGGCTTTCGAGCTTCTTGACGATATGACGGATGTCTTCTTCCGTTGCTTCAGCACCTAATACAATGATATCCATTTTGATATTCCTCCAGAGTTAGTGTACGTGTCAGTTTGCCGTGTCAGTAGTGGTCTGTGTATTTCTTGTCTGACACTAAGCACTTACACTGATCACTTCTTTGAATGCTTCAATAAACCTTCTGTTTTCCTCAGGCAGACCGATGGTTACGCGGATCGCCCTGGGCCCCATCGGTCTTGTGATAACGCCTTTTTTCATCATGCTGTTGTTCAGGCCGACGGCGTCAGCTATCGGGATATAGATAAAGTTCGCCTCTGTCGGAACAAAGGAGATATTGAGAGCGGCGAGCTGCTGATACAGATATTCCCTGCCTTCGTTATTGGTTTTTCGGGAATTGGCTACGTGTGCCGTGTCTCTCAGTGCTGCCAGTGCCGCCTTCTGCGCTAGGGAATTGGTATTGAAGGGCTCCCTGAGTCTGTTCATGTCCGTAAGGATTTCTTTCTTCGCAATGCCATATCCTATGCGCAGCCCGGCAAGGCCATAGATCTTCGAAAAGGTCCTCAGGATAAGGATGTTTTTGCCTGCCCTAAATTGCTTCATGCTGTCTGCATAGTCAGGGGCAGTAACATATTCATAGTACGCTTCGTCAATCACGACAAGCATATCGTCAGTGATCTTTTCCATCAGGCGGTCAAACTCATCGTTCGTGTTGATTGTGCCGGTGGGGTTGTTCGGGTTTGCGATGAAGATCATCTTTGTCTTTGGCGTGATCGCCGCTGCCATCGCTTCAAGGTCATGGCGGAAGTCCTTCAGAGGCACCTGTATCGACTTGCCGCCGACAGACTGCACTGCCATGCCGTAAACGACAAAGGAGGGAGATGCCATGACCGCCTCGTCTCCTGCCTGCAGATAGGTCCGCGCAGCAATGTCGAGCAGTTCGTTTGAGCCATTGCCGAGAATCAGTTCATCAGGGGTTATCAAAAGCATTTCTGAAAGCGCATTTTTCAGGTAATATCCGGCTCCATCAGGATAGCGGTTCAGGTCTGAAAAGGAATCCTTTATCGCCTTGACGGCCTCGGGAGAGGGGCCGAGCGGGTTCTCGTTTGAGGCGAGCTTGATCGAGTTCGAAATGCCAAGCTCCCGTTCTAGTTCCTCGATCGGTTTGCCCGGCACATAGGGGGCAATGACTGCGATATAGTCAGGCGGTTTTATCATGATACCTTCCCCTGCGGATATGATCCTAAAATTTTAAGATAGAGACAGTTTTCTGTCAGCGAGTCGATGGCCTTGCGTATCTTTTTGTCTTCAACATGACCTTCCATATCGACAAAGAAAATATATTCCCAGGCCTTTCTCTTTGAAGGCCGTGATTCTATTTTTGTGAGATTGATCTTTGTCCTCTTAAAGGGCAGCAGCACTTCATAGAGCGCGCCCGGCTTATGCTTGATCGAGAACATGACCGAGGTCTTGTCATTGCCGGTGCGGTGCGGGAACTCCTTCGAGATGACCAGAAATCGGGTGATGTTCCTCCGGTTGTCCTGGATGTTTCTCTCAAGGATATTCAGATCATACATACGGGCCGCGATCTCGCTTGCGATTGCGGCAGTGTTTTTTTCCTTTGCAGCCAGTTCAGCTGCCTTGGCAGTGCTGGTCGATTCAGCGGCCGGCACACCGGGCATATTGGTTTCAAGCCATCCCCTGCATTGGGCGAGCCCCTGGGGATGTGAGTAGATCTTCCTGATCTTTGTCCTGTCTGTCTGTTTCGAAAGCAGGTTATGCGAGATCTCAAGGATGATCTCCGCAACGACCTGCAGCTCAGAGTCGATAAACATGTCGAGCGTGTGGCTCACAACACCTTCGTTCGAATTTTCGATCGGTACAACGCCGTACTCCGCCTTGCCGGTCTCGACATTCTCAAAGACCTTCTTGATGCTGTCAACAGGCAGAAAAGCTGCTGACGAGCCGAAATGGCGCAGGGCTGCAAGGTGCGTATAGGTCGCAAGGGGGCCGAGGCAGGAGACCTTCAGAGGCTCCTCAAGCGAGACCGATGCTGATAGTATCTCCCGGTAGATCGCCTTCAGTGCATCATTGGGGAATGGTCCTCTATTGTGCGAGGTAAGGCGCTCAAGGATCTGGCGTTCGCGGTCAGGCTTGTAGAAGCGGGACTTCTGCGTGCGCTTGATGCCGCCGACCTCGATGACTACTTCTGAACGCCTGTTTAAGAGTTCGAGTATTTCGTCGTCAAAGGCGTCGATCTTCTTTCTGAGCTTGTCCAGTTCACCCATGGTTATTGATTGTTCCCCCTCCGCAGGTTTTAGCGCGATTGAGCAATAATATTACCCGAAAAATCCTTATTTTTTCAAGGAGTTTGGCTGTTTGAGGGTAATCAAAATAACGCCATGCTTAAAGCACCTGTTGTTGCCCTCTTACCTCAAGAGGGGGTTCTTCCTCCCCTGAAGATAAGGGGAGGCGAGGAGGGGTTATGATTTACTGCCCTGCAACTGAATGAATTTGTTGCGGATGGGTCGCTCTTTACCTGATGAGGCATGCAAGAAGAATGTCATAAGGATTAATCTATTTCGTTTCTTTTCAGATAGATAGCTCCTCTCCTTTCCCAGATATTCCTTGACGGTGTCCTTATTTGCCCATATAATGACGAAAAAGATGCATGTGGCATAAAAAACAATGTTAACCCTAAGAAATAGAGATATTATGAAAAATTCAGAGGAAATTAAAATTAAAGTTATTCTCCTCATTGTTGGTGCATTTTTGGGATTCGTTTTTGGCGAGGCAATAGGTATTATGTGGTACGTTTTTTGTGCTCTTGTTCTCGGTTGGGGTGACAGTGCGCCAGATTGGTATTTCCAAATACAAGGCATAGTACAAACAACGATTCTTGTCATTTCCATAATCGCAGGAATCGTCGGTCTTCAATTCCTTTGGAATAGAGCACAGAGAAAGAAGAAAGGATTGGCACAATAATAAAAATAACCCAATTCGGCTTCGCCTCTTGGGTTATTTTTTCGTTCATGAACGTTCGCTAAGGAGATAACCCTGATGGTCGAGGAAAATGCCATGCAGATACTGCAGGAAGTTATCGAAGCGCATGGCGGTATGGAGTACTGGAACAGCCTCGAAGCGCTCGACGTCGAAATGTCAGCCGGCGGTTTTCTATTTACGGCAAAGCAACGGCCTGTTCTGCGCCGCGTGAGTATGCGGGCCCTCACGACCGAGCCTAAGTTCTTCATCTTTGATTTCCCGAAACCGGGTCAGACCGCTGAACTGATCGGCATTGACGAGGTCCGTATCCTTGACAGCAAAGGAAATATTATTGCGCAGAGACAAAACCCTCGTGCCGCATTCCAACGCATCCGCAGGCAGTTTTTCTGGGACGATCTGGACTTTATCTACTTCGCAGCCTATGCCACCTGGAACTATTTGACCGCGCCCTTCATGCTTAGCCGCAAAGGCTTTATTATTAAGTCGCTTGAACCATTACAGGGAGCCCCTGGACAATTCACCCGGCTTCAGGTGACCTTTCCCCCTGATATTCCAACACACAGCCGTGAGCAGATCTTCTACTTTGACGACCAGCGTCTTCTGCGCCGCCTCGATTATACTGCTGAAGTCGTCGGAGGCTGGGCGCACGCAGCACACCTCTGCGATGAATACAGGACCTTTGACAGGCTCAGGGCGCCGACCCGACGCAGGGTACTGCCGCTTCTTTTTGGGAATAAGCCGCTGCCCGGACCGACACTGGTTGAACTGCAACTGCATTCGATCCGGCCGGTTTTGACGGTGTGAGCCATCATCCGGATATGAAGCCTGAAAGAACAGAACGGGTGAGTATTCGTGTGCATGGAAGCAGGGACTTATATTGCCATGCTCAGGCCGTTTATGAAGTCCGCCGAAATTTAATGAAACAGAGCTGTAGAAAATAGTATTAATAAACTGAAGTTACCCCTGTCTAAAACCGCGTAATGCATTCCATACCCCGCAAGAATGAATCAACGCCACTCATATCCTCTGCCCTTCATACAGAAGGACTCACACAGTGACACGTCTCAAGCGTTTATACACCGGGTGCGGCATTGATCCCTGTCATGCGAAAGCTGTATATCCGTTTTATGCGGACTATACCACCCCTCGGGTATCGGGTCCGCAGTCTGTTCCCCAATGATTGCAGGGCCACATCCAGACAGGATGAGAATTATTCCTGTAGCGATAATTTCTTTCATTGAGTAACCCCTATTTTACATCATACTATAACAATTATAACAATTATCACAATTATCACAATTATCACAATTATCACAATTATCACAATTATCACAATTATCACAATTATCACAATTATCACAATTATCACAATTATCACAATTATCACAATTATCACAATTATCACAATTATCAGGCGCGTTGTTTTTGCGTATCCAGCCGGAGTGGCGCTGTCCTGGACGTGCCCCCGTATGGTTAGATTATACCCCATAGTAAAGATACAGAGGGGAAATCACATCGTCTACGAGAGGCTGAACCCTTCCACTTATTCCTTATACTCTGCATGGAAAATGCTTTCAAAATGTGAAACATGCAGCCAGAGAAAGGCACGCATCCCATTTCCTTGCCACGTTATCTTTTTTCAAGATGCAATAGCATTGCTTCGCTTTAGCTTTACGCTCAAACAATGGTATATTGTGCACTGTGAAAAATAGCAAAAGAAAGAACCCTCCTTTGCACTACGGCTGGGTTATTGTCTTTACCAGCATGTTCTGTATTATGGCCTGCCTCGGTTTTGGCCGGTTTGCCCTTGGGATGCTGCTGCCTTCCATGGCCGCAACGCTTCACCTTTCCTATTCCCAGATGGGTTTTATCAGCACCGCGAATTTTCTGGGATATCTGGCATCTGTTCTGATCAGCGGCCATATTGCGGTGAAGGCAGGACCACGCATAGTCATTTTTTTCTCCCTCCTGCTGGTTGGGGTATCAATGGCTCTCGTGAGCCGAGCTGTCTCTTTTTACCACGTATTGGTGCTCTATATGCTGACCGGCATCGGCAGTGGAGCTACGAATGTGCCTGTCATGGGGCTGGTATCCGCCTGGTTCAAGGCAAAGAAACGGGGCAGGGCAGCAGGCTTTGTGGTGATCGGCAGCGGTTTTGCCATCATCCTTTCGGGCAAGCTTATTCCCTATATAAATAGCGTAGCCGGAAGCGAAGGGTGGAGGACAAGCTGGCTTATCCTGAGCGGCATGGTGACGGTTATTGCGGTCATCAGCGCAATTTTTCTAAGGAACAGACCTGAAGACAAAGGCCTGATGCCGGTGGGGAGTGAGCCTTCCTCGTCTGCGCCGATAACGCCGAAACCGTTTATGAATGTTTACAAAGAAGGGATGATCTATTACCTTGGCGTCATCTATTTTCTCTTTGGCTATACCTATGTTATCTATGCGACGTTTATTGTCACAACCCTGGTTAAGGAACGGGGATTTTCAGAAGCCCTTGCCGGAAATTTTTGGGCATGGGTCGGCTTCCTGAGCCTTTTTTCCGGCCCGGTGTTCGGTACGCTTTCGGATAAACTTGGCAGGAAGACGGGACTGATTATGGTCTTTACACTCCAGACACTTTCCTATCTTCTTGTCGCCTCAGGTCTTCCGGGCCTGTTTCTTTATCTGTCGATCTTCTTTTTCGGGATTGTTGCGTGGTCCATACCTTCGATTATGGCTGCTGCGGTAGGCGACTATGTGGGAGCGCGCAATGCACCGGCTGCATTTGGCCTGGTGACCTTTATCTTCGGATTCGGACAGATAGCCGGACCTTCTGTGGCAGGAATTTTGGCTGAAAAAAACGGCAGCTTTTCCTCAAGTTTCCTGATGGCAGCAACGTTAGCGGGCGGAGCGATTTTGCTGACGCTGTTTCTGAGAAGACCGCAGGAGAAGGCGCGGGAAGGGATTGTCAGAACATAGCAGCAGGCACCGAAGGATTGCAGGCGTCAGGACTAAAAAATATCCCATGCTGATGTATCGACTACTCTTGTATCCAGCCGCCTGGTTAAGGTCCCTGCTAGGGCAAGTCAGGGAGCCTAATCGGTCTTCTTGATCGGTCTTCTGCTCTTTAGTGCCTTAAGCCGCTTCTTTTGTGCTTCTCTGCGTTTCCGCTTGTCTTTTTCCGAGGGTTTTTCATAAAAACTCCTCTGCTTGATCTCCCGGAAAAGCCCTTCTTTCTGCAGCTGGCGTTTCAGTACCTTCAGCGCCTTTTCAATGTCGTTTCCTGTGACTTTTATATCCAAGGCCGATTATCCCCGATCTCTTCCGAAGCCTTTGCCGCCACCAAATCCACCCTTGCCGCCGCCAAATCCGCCTCTGCCACCGCCGCCACCACCAAAGCTGCGTTTTTCCCTTGGCTGCTGAGGCTTCGCCTCTGCCACGGTCATCGCCCTGTCCATGAAGGTTGTCCCATTGAGAGCTGCAATTGCATTTTTCGCATCTTCTTCCGTTGCCATCTCCACGAAGCCAAATCCCTTGGGCTTGCCGGTAAACTGGTCAGTTATCATCTTCACGGATTCTACGTCGCCGCTTTTTGCGAAGAGTTCTCTCAGATCATCTTCTGTTGCCTGAAATGAGATATTGCCGACATAAAGCTTTTTTTCCACGGTACGTCCTCCTGTTAGTGTTCATACAATAAAAAAACCTCAAAGACTTTGAGAGTCTCTGAGGTTCCCTCAACTCCGAAAGTTACTGCATTACTATAAACAAAATAACAACATTTGTAAAATGCCAGACAGGCGCTCTGCCTGTATCAGGCTTCATGCCAATCCCGGCGGAAGCGGCAGACAGGCCTCTGACGCCCGTTTACAGGTAGCTTGCCAGGTCCCTGAGCAGACGCTCCGAGTCTTCCCATCCGAGGCAGGGGTCAGTGATCGATTTGCCATATACATTCTCGCTGATCTTCTGGGTCCCCTCAACGAGATAGCTTTCGATCATGAAACCTTTTACCTTGATCCTGAGCGTCTTTGAATGTTCGCGGCTCCTCATGACTTCTTTCGCTATCCTCGGCTGCTCATGGAACTTCTTGTTCGAATTTGCATGATTGGTATCCACAATAATGGATGGATGGGCAAGATTACGCTTTTTATATATTTCAGCCAGCCGGATAAGGTCTTCGTAATGGTAGTTCGGGATGTTCGTGCCGTAAGGGTCAACAGCCCCGCGGACAATGCAGTGGGCCAGAGGGTTTCCGGGGGTCTTCACTTCCCATCCGTTATACACAAAAACATGGGGCAGCTGTGCTGCCTGCACAGAGTTGAGCATAACCTCAAGGTCCCCGCCGGTGGGGTTCTTCATGCCGGAAGGGATATCAAGTCCGCTGATCGTAAGCCGGTGGAGCTGATTTTCTACTGACCGGGCTCCGACCGCCACATAGCTCAGAATATCTTCAAGATAAGGATAATTGCCGGGATAGAGCATCTCGTCTGCTGAAGGCAGGTGTGACTCTTCGAGGGCACGGATATGCATCTTGCGGATGGCCTTCAGGCCCTTCACCATATTCGGTGCTTCAGAAGGCTTTGGCTGATGCGCCATTCCCTTGTACCCTTCGCCGGTCGTGCGCGGCTTGTTGGTATAAATGCGGGGGATGATGATCAGTTTATCCTTCGTCTCGTCCTGGAGTTTGGCCAGACGCGCCACATATTCGCAGAGGGCTTCTTCGTTGTCTGCAGAGCAGGGCCCTATGATCACCAGGAGCTTGTCATTGGTGCCTTCAAAGACAGCCTTGATATCTTCATCCCGCTGCTTCTTGATCTTCTTCAGGCCTGCCGAAAGCGGCATGGTCTGCATGATCTCCTTCACGCTCGGCATTTCACGGACATACTGAAAGCTCATAATTTCCCTCGCTTTATGTTCAAAATATGTTCTTCATTGTAAAACATTCTGATATTTTTTTGTTCCAACCTTAATCCTGAGTGGAAAGATGAAATTATGTGGTTGCCACGTTTATGTTTCATTCACCCCGCCGGACATTTCAACGTTGGCTTGACACACCAGGAAACAAAGATTAGCATAACGCTTAAATAAGCCGTACAATCATCCCGTATTACTTCGCACCTTCGTGTCAACATTGGTTTGTCTTGTTATAGATAAGGGGAAGGGGTGCAAGAAATGAAAACGATCAGGAAAATTCTTATTGCAATGCTTCTGGCGATCGCTGTTCCCTGTTGGGCGCAGCCGCCGCCCCGTATTGCCTGGGTTTGGCCGGGAACCCCGGAAGGGACTGCAGTTGTCTTGGCTGCATTCAAGGCCGGTATGCGCGAAAACGGCATGATTGAGGGCAGACATTATATCCTCGACGAGCGCTATGCAGATGGAAAGTATGAACTCTTCCCGGCGCTCACCGAAGAGCTTCTGAAGCGAAATCCTGCAATACTCATGGTGAACACGATCGCATCGGTGCGTGCAGCTCAGCAGGCAACCAGGACAGTCCCTATCATATTTGTGAACACCAATGACCCGGTCGGCAGCGGACTGGTCGTAAGCCTATCACATCCGGGAGGTAATACAACCGGACTTTCGACCCAGAATGAGGATGCAAGCAACAAGTACATCGAACTGCTGAGAGAGTTACTCCCAGGTGTCTCACGTATTGCAGTCCTCAGCAACCCTGATAATCTGTCCTGTCCAAAAATATTTGAACGTTTCCGTGTTGTTGCTGCCTCCTTCGGAATTACTGCACGGGCGTTTGATGTGACAACGCCGGCCGGGCTTGATGCTGTATTCAAAGAGATAGCCCAGTACCGGCCCCACGCGTTATTGGTGCTCCCCGATGCAATGTTCTACGATCAGCGAGTCCTAATTTCCAAATTCTCAACGAGTCAGAGGATTCCGGCAATTGCTGCACAGTCGGGATTCGTAGCATCCGGATGCCTGATTTCATTTGGCCCAAATCGGCCGGATGTCTTTCGCCGTTCTGCAATCTACGTAAAGAAGATTCTCGGTGGGGCAAAGCCTGCTGACCTGCCAGTCGAGCAGCCAACCAAATTCGAGATAGTAGTGAACTCAAAAACCGCTAAGGCACTTGGAATCACCATCCCGCAATCCGTGCTTCTGCGGGCTGCCGAGGTGATCCAGTGAATGGATGGAGTGTTAGTATAAAAACAGACAGGAAGATATTAATTGCCATGCTCCTGCTGATTGCGCTTCCCTGTTGGGCGCAGCAGCCGCCCCGTATCGCCTGGCTATGGACGGGCAGCCCGGAAGGTGAGGCACATATCTCAGCCGCCTTCAAGGACGGCATGCGCGAAAACGGCATGGTTGAGGGCAGACACTATATCCTCGACGAGCGCTATGCAGACGGAAAGTATGACCGCTTCCCTGCGCTCACCGAGGAACTCCTGAAGCGCAACCCTGATATCATCATGGCGAACACGATTGCAGCGGTACGTGCGGCGCAGCAGTCGACCAAAACAGTTCCGATCATATTTGTAAGCACCAATGACCCGGTAGGCAGCGGTCTGGTCGCAAGCCTTGCGCATCCCGGTGGCAATACAACCGGACTTTCGAGTCAGAATGAGGACGCGATCAACAAGTACCTCGAACTTCTGCGTGAGGTGCTTCCCCGTGCGTCCCGTATTGCAGTCCTCAGCAACCCGGGTAATCCGTCAATCCCGAAAATGTTCGAGCGCGTCCGTGTTGTTGCCTCCTCCTTCGGAATTGCCACGCGGGCTTTCGATGTGACTACGCCCAAAGGTCTCGATACCGTGTTCAGTGAAATCGTACATTACCGGCCCAATGCGTTATTGGTGCTCCCCGATTCCATGTTCTCCTCTCAGCGAGACGTTATTTCCAGATTCGCTACAAGCAGCAGGATTCCCACCATCACCAATAATTCGCAATTCGTAACCTCCGGATGCCTGATCTCATTCGGCCCAAATCGCCCAGATATCTTTCGCCGTTCCGCGATCTATGTAAAGAAGGTCCTCGGAGGGGCCAAGCCTGCTGACCTTCCTGTCGAGCAACCAACCAAGTTCGAGATAGCAGTGAACTTAAAAACCGCCAAGACCTTTGGTATTACCATCCCGCGATCGGTGCTGCTGCGGGCGGACGAGGTGATTCAATGAATGGACAAGGAGTGCAAGAATGACTATGATCAGAATAATATTTATTGCAATGCTTCTGGTGGTCGCGGTGCCATGTTTAGCGCAGGCCCCGACGCGTATCGCATTCCTCTGGCCGGGCAGCCCGGAAGGGAGTGCTGTTTCCCTGGCCGCCTTTCGCGAAGGCATGCGAGAGAACGGTATGGTGGAGGGCAAGCACTATGTCCTCGAAGAACGCTACGCCAACGGGAAATACGAACAGTTACCCGCCCTTGCAGATGAGCTGGTGAAGCGCAACCCAACGATACTCATGGCGAGCGTGATCGCAGGGGTGCGTGCGGCGCAGAAGGCGACCAAAACTGTCCCGATCATATTCGTGGCCTCCAATGATCCGGTGGGCAGCGGCCTGGTTGCGAGCCTCGCACACCCCGGGGGCAACACAACCGGGTTTACGAGTCAGAATGAGGACGCGAGCAACAAGAATATCGAACTCCTGCGCGAAGTGCTTCCCCGTGCGTCCCGTATTGCAGTCCTCAGTAACCCGAAAAATCCGACGAACCCAAAAATGTTCGATCGTATGCGTGCTGCGGCGTCTACCCTTGGCATTACTGCACGTGCGTTCGATGCTGCATCGCCCGAGAGTCTCGCTGCCGCTTTCAGCGCGATTACACAGTACCGGCCGAACGCTCTATTAGTTTTAGGCGAGGCGATGTTCTACGATCAGCGAGACACTATTTCCAGGCTCGCGACAAGTCAGAAGATCCCGACCATCGCCGTCTATTCGGAATTCGTAACCGCCGGATGCCTGATGTCTTTCGGCGTAAACCGCCCTGAATTGTATCGCCGTTCCGCGATCTATGTGAAGAAGATCCTCGAAGGGGCCAAGCCTGCTGACCTTCCCGTCGAGCAGCCAACCAAGTTCGAATTGGCAGTGAACTTAAAAACCGCCAAGGCCCTCGGCATTACCATTCCACAATCGTTACTGCTGCGGGCGGATGTGTTGATTCAATGAACGGACCGGCATGAAGTTACGAGGGTTCTTCACAAAGAAGACCAATGCCGCTCCGGAGTTTTACCGTGGCAGACTGTTCCGCAAGAACTTTCTGCTGATCCTTCTGCTGGTCTGCGGGACGCTGTTTGTATCTGGCGGAACCAGTGCCTATTTTTCCTATTTGGAGCACCAGTCAACCCTTGGAAGCTTACAGCATGAGAAAGCGCATGCCGCTGCATTAAGAATCGAACAGTTCGTTTTCCAGATTGAACAACAGCTCAGTTTTGTTGCGCTCCCTCAGTTAGGCAAGGGCGCAGCAGGCATTGAACAGCGGAGGTTCGAATTTCTCAAGCTGATGCGGCAAGTGCCGGCTGTGAGCGATATTTCACAGCTCGACACTAATGGCAGCGAATTGCTGAAGGTGTCCCGCCTGGATATGGATGCTATAGGCTCCTCAATAGACCGCTCGCAGGACCCGGCCTTCCTCGGAGCTAAACCGGGAATAGCCTGGTACGGACCGGTCTATTTCAGGAAGGAGACCGAGCCGTATATGACAATCGCTGTGCGATCCCGCATCGGAGAGGGCGCTGTGTCCATTATCGAAGTAAACCTGAAGTTCATCTGGGATGTGGTGACAAACATCCAGATCGGTAAAAAAGGCAAGGCGTATGTGGTCGATAGCACCGGAAACCTCATCGCTGACCCCGACATTGGGCTGGTGCTCGGAAAGACCAACCTGTCCCGGCTTGATCATGTGAAATCTGCGCTTGCCGGGCAGGATGCATCAAATGTGAAGGTGATAAAAACGCATGATCGCTCTGGTAAAAAGGTCTTTGCCTCATACGCCGACATCGAACCATTAGGCTGGAAGGTATTTGTCGAGCAGCCAGTAACCGAGGTTTACGATACACTTTACGCCGCTATTTGGCGAACTGGATTTATGATGGTTGCAGGGATGTTGTTCTCGGTGCTGATTGCTCTCTGGTTTGCACGCGGACTGGTGCGTCCAATTCGCATACTGCAGGAGGGAGCGCAAAAAGTTGGCTCAGGCGAGCTGGATCAGAAGATCGAAGTGAATACCGGTGACGAGCTCGAATCATTGGCAAACCAGTTCAACAGCATGACCGAACGGCTTCGCGAGTCTTATTCAGGCATGGAACGTAAGGTTGATGAACGAACTGCTGAACTCCTTCTTGCCCGTGATGCTGCCGATGCCGCCAATCAGGCCAAGAGCATGTTCCTTGCCAGTGCGAGTCACGAGTTACGTACGCCTTTGAATGCCATCATCGGGTTTTCAGGGATACTGAAGAAGCGCATGTTTGGTGACCTGAACGCAAAGCAGGCTGAATATGTTGATGATATCTATACCTCAGGCAGCCACCTTCTGTCTCTTATCAATGATCTTCTGGACCTCGCCAAAGTTGAGTCGGGGCGCATAGAACTTGATGTCAAACAGTTCGACCTGCCGTCTGCTTTGGAGAATTCGATTACACTGGTAAGGGAACGCGCCAACCGTCATGGCATTGTTATTGATCTTGCTGTTGACTGCAACCTCGGGTCTTTTGTGGGTGATGAGCGCAAACTAAAGCAAATCATACTTAATCTGCTCTCCAATGCAGTAAAATTTACTCCGGACGGCGGCCGAATCAATGTGAAGGCTGGCCCTGTTGATGGAGGAGTGCAGATATCCGTGAGTGACACCGGCGTAGGCATCAAACCTGATGACCAGCAGGTTATCTTCGGTGAGTTTTGCCAGGTGGGCGATGATTCGCACAAACGTGAAGGCACGGGGCTCGGCCTCACGCTGACAAAGAGACTTATTGAGCTGCACGGGGGTAAAATACAGGTGGAGAGCGAGGCTGGAAAGGGTTCAATCTTTACCTTTACCCTAACGGAGGGACCATCATGTCAGGCAAGCTGATACTCATTATCGAGGACAATGAGAAGAACATGAAACTGATGAGGGATCTGCTTCAGTATGAGGGCTACGAGATCCTGGAGTCCGATACTGCAGAAGAGGGTCTTCGGTTGGCCGGCGAATATCTTCCCGCCCTTATTTTGATGGACATCGGGCTTCCTGGAATAAGCGGATTTGACGCGCTTAAGCGTCTCAGGGCATCTTCGGCTACAGCGTCCATTCCGGTGATTGCGGTTACCGCTTCGGTCATGACCCAGGACCATCAAAAGATCACCGAAGCAGGTTTTGACGGGTACCAGCGAAAGCCTCTTGAGATTGATGAGTTTCTTGAGGCTGTGCGTGGCACGATTGAGCGCTTCGGGGATCAAAGGATTACCGAATGAATAATCCGGCTAAAATCCTGGTGGTTGACGATACTCCTGCAAACGTAACGCTGCTTGCCGATTTACTTATGTACAAAGGCTACGAGGTTGTGACCGCGACCTCAGGGGCTGAAGCATTGGAAAAAGTGGAGACCGGGCAGCCCGACCTTGTCCTGCTTGATATCCTTATGCCGGGGCTGAACGGATATGAGGTCTGCCGTACCCTTCGCAAAAACCCTGCTACAGAGATCCTGCCGATAGTGATGGTCACCTCTCTTGATCCGGCCGAGGAACGTATGAATGGACTGCAGGCGGGCGCTGACGATTTCCTTGCCAAGCCTGTTGACGAACAGGAATTGCTGGTACGTGTGCGCTCGCTGCTCAGGATAAAGGAACTTTATGATACGGTCCAGGTCCAGGCAGTCCAGCTAACTGAGTGGAACAAGACCCTGGAGCAGCGCGTCCAGGACCAGGTGGAGCAGCTTGAGCGCATAGGACGGTTGAAACGTTTTTTCTCTCCTCAATTAGCTGAGCTTATCATCTCAGGTGGTGCAGATGATCCCCTGAAGGCCCACCGAAGGGAGGTGACGGTTGTCTCTTTAGACCTGCGCGGGTTTACCGCCTTCACTGAACTGTCCGAGCCTGAGGAGGTGATCTCGGTGCTGAACGAGTATCATATTGAGATGTCCAAACTCATTCTTGAATATGAGGGCACTCTGGAGCACTTTGTCGGCGACGGCATGATGATCGTATTTAACGATCCGGTGCCTCTGCCAAATCCGACTGAGCGTGCTGTCCGGATGGCTTCAGCCATGCGTAAGCGTATGGCTGCACTGAAAGATAAATGGCAGAAGCGCGGTCACAACCTTGACTGCGGTTGTGGGATCGCCCATGGCTATGCCACTATCGGGGCGATCGGTTTTGAAGGCCGTAAGGATTACTGTGTCATCGGCTCTGTAGCGAATATGGCAGCCCGTCTCTGCGCTGAAGCCAAAGGTGGACAGGTCCTCATTAATCAAAAAACGTTAGGCAAAATCGAAGAAATCGTCGAAGCAGAATCACTGGATCAATTATCCCTTAAAGGGTTTTCCAAACCCGTTGCCGCTTTTAATATTATCAAGCTCAAGGATCAGGAATTGTCCCGGATCCATAACAATGCTATTGCCGAAAAGGAATCCATTTGACAATGCTTCACTCAAAGGGCGAGAGGGAATTATTGGAAGAGTCTATTCGCCGAGTGATTTTGTTCAAGGACATTACAGAGAAGTATTTGAAGCAGATTGTTGATGATTTCAGTATTCTTCATGCCG
>JACRLO010000030.1:24397-52414 GCA_016235245.1 Nitrospirota bacterium
AAATGAAGTCATAATAGTGCAGGAAGATACCAGTACGGACCTCTATATAATTCTGAAGGGTAAGGTGAAAGTTACTCTTATGAGCGAGGAGGGAGAAGAGTATATCCTGACGGACCTGCATGTTGGTGACTATTTCGGCGAGATGAGCCTTATCGATGGAAAACCCCGTTGTGCAACGGTGGTTGCCGTGGAGGATTCGACGTTCGCTGTGTTAAAGCGGGAAAGGCTGATTGAAGCGTTAAAGCGGGACCCCATACTTGCGCTCGATCTGCTCTCGACCCTTGTGCATAAGCTGAGAAAGGCAACTGAACGGGAAGAACGCTTTGCATTTCTTGATGTGCGGCAGCGGTTATTAAAACTGTTTGGGGAACTGATAAGAGAAGAGGGCAAGAAGGTAGAAGACGGTTTCTTCAAAATAGGCAAGCGCACCCAAAAGGAACTGGCCATAAGAATAGGCGCTTCACGGGAGGCGACCTCGCAGATCCTAAGAACTCTTGCTTCCGAAAAGATAATTATAGAGAAGGACACGTATTACCTTATAGCACCTTCCGTATATACAGAAGACTTTGAGTAAAAAACCGTAATAATACTTCATATCACACCTGCGAAGAACTTCCCTAAGAATTCTATTTTCCGTCCAATGGTATTTTCACCTTCCTTGATGGTGATTTCACCTTTACTCTGTTGCCTTATGCTGAAAAGATAGAGCCAACAAGAGATAGAGGTGCAGTATTAAGAACTGGATTCAAGCTCCCTTTTTAAGGGGGAAAAAAGAAGGAGGGACGGAATGAAAAGGTCTATTAAGGAAGTAGCAGTCGTCTTATTGGTTATTGCAGTAATCGTTGTCGGTATGTTGTCTGGAGCATCGGAAGCTGGTGCTGGTTCAGTACAGGGAAGTTGGGTTCTCGTTTCAATCTATAACGATCAGGATGGCAAGAAAACTGATGTGTTCGGTGCCAATCCCAGAGGCTCCCTGATGTTGGCTCCTGATGGCCGGTTTTCACTGACCTTTTTGCGGGCAAGCCTTCCGAAATTCGCTTCCAAGGCCCGCCAGAAAGGAACCGTTGAGGAAAACCAGGCTGTTGTCCAGGGGTCCGTCGCCGCTATCGGAACATACACCGTGACGGGCGATAAGGATATGACGTTGAATCTGCACATAGAAGGAAGTACGTTCCCCAACTGGGACGGCCAGGATCAGAAGCGGCCCGTTACCGTTACCGGAGACGATATGAAGATGATAAACCCCACCCCTTCCGTTGGTGGCGGAACGAATTTAGTCATCTGGAAACGGGCCAAGTAGGCAACGTGCATACCGGGGGAATATGTTTTCCCCGGTTCCCTCGGTATGCGCCCGGTCTTTTTCTGATAAGTGAATAATTAAGCGCACCAAGGAGATGCACTATGGAGATGGAAAGTGGATTAAACCGCAGGGATTTTCTTAAGTACGCAGCAGCAACCGGCGTTCTGGTTGCAGCCGGAGAGGCATTGAACCCCGGTGCAATGGCAGAGGCTGCCACGGGTTTCACCGAAGTAGATAAATTGACGATCTGGATACTGGCAGACAACTATTTTGACTCTAATGAGCCTGACACAAAAATTACAAAGCGCTATCGCTCAGTGGCCGGGAAATCAATGAGTGCGCAGCACGGTCTTTCTTATTATATCGAGACGGTTGTTGGTGGAAAGACAAGCGCCTGTATGTTCGATTTCGGGCTTGACCCGGTAAACGTGCTGAACAATATTGCGTTGTTAGGGCTTGATATTGGCAAGACAAATGCCTTCAGCCTGAGCCATGGCCATTACGATCACTATACAGGCGCGATCAGTATCATCAGGCAGAACCAGTCCAAGATTGCTGCTGGAACACCTTTTTATGTGGGCGAGGAGGCCTTTGCCCGGAGATATGCACTTCGCCCTGGAGCAACAGAACCCACTGATGTTGGACAACTAAGCAAAGAAGATCTCGAAGCCCTTGGTGTAAGGGTTGTGGAGACGAAGACCCCGACCGAGATCATCCCCGGCGCGTACGTCAGCGGGAAAATAGAGAGGGTAACGAGCTATGAGAAAGGGTCTGCGTCTCAGCAGATAAAGCGAGGGGACAAGATCGAACCCGACACCTTTCCGGGTGAGCAGGCTGTTATTTTCAACGTAAAGGGGAAAGGCCTTGTGGTCCTTTCCGGGTGCTCGCATTGCGGGATCGTAAACACAGTCAAGCATGCGCAGAAGATCTCAGGCACGGAGAAGGTGCACGCGATCATGGGAGGCTTCCATCTTATTGTTGCGAAGCCTGAGCTTATTCAAAACACTGTTGCAGACATCAAGGCAATGAAGCCCGACCATATCGTAGGCACCCATTGTACCGGGTTCAGGGCGCTGGTGGCCATGAGCAGGGAAATGCCTGATGCCTTCACCATTAATACCTCGGGAACGAAGTATACCTTCGGCGCATAGGCGTCGGCGTTGAAAGGAGAACTATCATGAAACAATATATTACGGAAGCGGCAGTCTCGAAACGAAATGACATTATCAGGATTTTGCTGATGTTCACTGCGTTTTTTATACTGGTATCACCGTCATTGTCGTCGGCAGGGCCGAAGGAAGACGTAGCCGCGGTCATGCAGACATGGATCGATGCAATGAGCAGGCACAATATGGACGAAGTGGTTGCTCTCTATGACTCGGAGGCGGTTTTTTGGGGAACGAGGTCTGCCTCGCTTCGCGACACCCCAGCTGCTGTTCGGGACTACTTCAAACTTCTCCAGACCGTCCCGCCGTCGTATAAGGTCACTCTGGGTGAACAGCGGATCCGGGTATATGGGGACATTGCTATCAACACAGGAACCTACACCTTTTCCGAGGATCGCGAAGGGAAATCAGTCGTACGACCTGCACGATACAGTTTTGTCTATCGGCAGCGTGTCGGCCGCTGGTTAATTGTAGATCACCACTCGTCGGCAGTGCCTGCGCAGCAGTAGGCCGGGTAGAGCAACGCGAAGCCTGATCTTATTCAAATACCGTTGCCGATATCAAGGCGATGAAACCAGACCATATCGTGGGGACCCACTGCACCGGGTTCAGGGCGATGACGGCCATAAGCAGGGAGATGCCTGACGCCTTTATCGTAAATACGGCGGGGACAAAGTATACCTTTGGCTCATAAGCGTTATGGAAATAGAGACAATATCTTCACAAGGGGAAGTGGTATTCGACTTCCCCTTGTGAAGCTTCCGAGTAATAATCCGCATTTGTTTCAATTTCTGATCAGTGATTGCTTGTTTCTACAACTTCCTGTTGTCGACCACTCTTTTTGCCTTGCCTTCAGTGCGTTCAATGGTCTTTTTCTCGACGATTTTCACCTGCACCGATATGCTCAGCTCCGAGGCGAGGCGCTTTCTGATCGTCTCGATCAGTTCATGCTGCTTCTTCATCTCGTCAAAGAAGATCGATTCTGATACTTCGACCATCACTGTCACCTCGTCCAGCGCGCCCTTGCGGTCAACCACGATCTGGTAATGGGGCTCTGTTCCCTCCACGCTCATCAACACATTTTCAATCTGTGACGGGAAGACGTTGACACCCCTGATGATCAGCATGTCGTCGGTCCTGCCCATAACGCGCTGCATTTTGACGTTCTTTCTCCCGCAGGGGCAGGGCTCAGGAATGAGGCGCGTGAGGTCCCGCGTCCTGAATCTGATGACCGGGAAGGCTTCCTTGGTAAGGGTCGTTATTACCAGTTCTCCGATTTCGCCCGGGGCAACGGGCTCAAGGGTCTCGGGATTGATGATCTCCACCAGGAAGTGATCTTCGTTAATATGCAGACCGTTACGCTCAAGACATTCACCGCCAACGCCCGGACCCATCACTTCGCTCAGACCATAGTTGTCTGTTGCGATGATCCTGAGCTTGTCCTGGATCTCCTTCCGCATCTTTTCTGACCAGGGTTCAGCGCCGAACAGGCCGTATTTGAGGGACAATAAGTTAATATCGATCCCCATCTCCTGGATCGTATCAGCAATCAGCAGTGCATAGCTTGGCGTGCAGACAAGTGCGGTTGTCTTAAAGTCCTGCATGATCTTGATCTGTCTGGCCGTGTTGCCGCTTGAGATCGGGATGACCGACGCGCCGATCCGCTCTGCTCCGTAGTGCAGACCGAACCCTCCGGTGAAGAGACTGTATCCGAATGCTATCTGGACAACGTCATCTTTGGTGACGCCGCCCGCGGTGAGCACACGCGCAACAAGGTTTGACCAGTTCTTGATGTCATTTTTTGTATAGCCCACGACCGTTGACATGCCGGTCGTGCCGGAAGATGCATGGATCCTGACTACTTCCCTCAGCGGCACGGCAAAGAGACCGTAGGGATAATTGTCCCGGAGATCGTTTTTGGTCGTAAAGGGGAGTTTTCTCAGGTCATCGAGGGATCTGACTTCATCGGGGTCAACACGCATCTCATCAAATTTCTTCCGATAAAACGGCACATTCATATATACCCTTGACAGTGTAGCCTGGAGCTGCTCAAGCTGGAGCTGCTTCAGCTCCTCGCGGTCCATGCATTCTCTTTCCGGTTCCCAGTACATATCCACCTCCGTTGCTATATCGTTGTTTCCGTATCAAGGTCTCTGCCGAGATAGGCCCTCTGTACATCGCGGTTTGAGAGCAGGTCTTCGGCGTTCTCTTCAAGAATAATCCTTCCCGTTTCAAGGACATATCCCCGGTCCGCAATGCCGAGCGCAGCCCTGGCATTCTGCTCGACGAGCAGGACCGTGCTGCCTTCATCCCGAAGGCGGCGAACGATCGAAAAAATATCTTTTACGATAAGCGGCGCAAGGCCCATTGACGGCTCATCCATCATGATCAGTTTCGGTCGTGCCATCAGGGCTCTGCCCATGGCGAGCATCTGCTGTTCTCCCCCGGAGAGCGTTCCGGCAAGCTGCTTTTCCCGTTCCCTCAGCCTGGGGAAGAGCCCGAAGATGCGCTCAAGGTCCTCTTCGACCTCATTTTGTTTGTTGCGCCGATACTGCACATACCCGCCCAGCAGCAGATTTTCCCTGACCGTCATCGGTGCAAATACCTGTCTGCCCTCGGGGACGAGCGAACAACCGAGAAATACGATCTTTTCGGGAGAGAGGCGTGCTATGTCCTGCTTTTCAAAGAACAACTCACCAGCCCGTGATCTGATCAGCCCTGCTATGGTCTTAAGCAGTGTTGTCTTTCCTGCGCCGTTTGCTCCGATGATCGTGACAATCTCTCCGGGGCTGACATGAATCGAGATATGTCTCAGGACCTTGAGGCGGTCGTATCCTGATTCGAGGTTCCTTATCCTAAGCATCATCTTCCCCAAGATAGACCCTGATGACTTCAGGGTTCTTCTGGATCGCGAGAGGCCGGTCATCTGCGATCTTCTGGCCATAGCTCAGGACGACGATTTCATCGGATATATTCATCACGAGAGACATGTCATGTTCCACCAGCAGTACGGTTACGCCAGTATCGCGGATGCGTGCAATAAGCTTTGCCATTTCTGCCGTTTCCCGCATATTAAGTCCGGCCGCCGGCTCATCCAGAAGCAGCAGTTTTGGCTCACAGGCGAGCGCCCTGCCTATTTCGAGGATCCTCTGCTGGCCGTACGCAAGACTTGTGGCTTCGGTATCGGCGAAGTCAGCAATGCCGAGGAATTCCATTATTTCGAGGGATCGCTCCCTGAGTTTTTTTTCTTCCCGTGAAGTCCAGGGAAGATTCATCATGCCTGCCAAAAAGCCCGCCTTGCCATGCAGATGCCTGCCGATCATCACATTTTCAAGTGCGGTCATATGCGTGAAGAGCCGGATATGCTGAAAGGTGCGCGACATACCTTTTGCCGCCACCTGGTAGGGCTGCAGACGATGAATTTCGGAACTGCAGAAGCTGATAACTCCCGAGTCGGGAGTGATAACGCCGGAAATAAGATTAAACAGCGTTGTCTTGCCTGCACCGTTTGGACCGATCAGGGCCTTAATCATCCCCTCGCGTACCGAAAAGCTGACATTGCCGACAGCCTGCAGTCCGCCGAAACGCTTGCTGAGATCATGAACTTCCAGCATGTTCATGCCTCTTTGCTCCCTGATCCCTTCCCCGGGGAGAACCGCATTTTTATGCCCTGAAGGACTTCACTGCGGAGCAGTCCTTCAGGGGCAAAAAGCATAATAACGATCAATATCGCGCCGAAGATAGCATCGTCATAAGACCCGAAGTAGCCCCGCAGGGAAAGGAAGTTCAGAATAATACCCATGGACAGTGCTCCCCAGAGATTAGCCATCCCGCCTATTGCCACAATCGCCACATAGCGGACTGATTTCATGATCGACGCCTCAGACGGACCGATGCCTCCATTATAGTGGGTAAGAAATACCCCTCCCATTGCGGCAAAAACAGCGCTCAGCACAAAGATCTGCAGCTTATACCTTGTTGTATTTACACCCATGGCATTGGCTGCGTCCTCTGCGCTATGGATAGAGCGAAGTGCCCTGCCGACGCGCGAATGGATGAGGTTGGTGAGCAGCAGCATCCCAAGCACTACCAGGCCCCAGGCGATATAATAGTTCTGAACTCTTATCCCGGTTTTCCCGCTCACTTCAAGGCCAGGCAGTATCCTGAACCCGGGGATGTCGGAAAGTCCGTCCGCAGCACCGAAAAATCCGGTACCGAGAACCAGTTTGTAGACAATGGTGCCGAAGCCGAGCGTTGCCATCGCAAGATAATGGCCCTTGAGCTTCAGAACAGGGCCGCCTATGACATAAGCGATTGCTATCGTGATCACTATTGCGGTGATGAAGGCTGCCCATGGATGAAAAACAAGAGAGCCTCCGCCATAAAGGTCCTGCGCTGCCGTCAGTATCCCGGTCTTCGAAAGTGCGGCGAGCACGATATTGTCTTTGTAGGGCGTCAGGTCGTGCGTGGTAAGAAACGCCGAAATATAACCGCCTATGGCGAAGAAACCGGCATGTCCCAGGGATATCTGTCCTGCATATCCCATAAGCAGGCAGAGGCCTATTATCACGAGTGAATAGTAGCCGGTCATGGTGAACTGCGTCATGAACTGGGGTCTGTCTGCAAAGACAGTCAGGAGCTGTACGGCGATTATGGCGATGCCGAAGACAACGACCGGCATATATCGAGAACGCATTCTCAGAACTCCTTCAGGCGGGAGGCCTCAGCGCTGCCGAAGATGCCGCTTGGCCGAACAAACAGTATCAGAAGAAGGATCGTGATCGAAACAACGTCCTTAAATGCTGAAGGCATGAGCGAAACACTGAAGGACTCGATAATGCCGAGAAGCAGCCCTGCGGCAATCGCTGCGGTACTGTTGCCGAGTCCGCCGAGGATAGCTACGGTGAAGCCCTTGATCGCCAGCCCTGTACCGCTGTCATACTGCACGTACGTGATCGGAGAGACAACGCATCCGGCAAGTGCGCCGATGCCGGCGCTGAGTATAAATGAGAGCGTTACCATATTTTTTGCGCTGATACCGCAAAGCTGTGCGGCATCACGGTTTGCTGAGCAGGCGCGCATCTGTCTGCCTAACAGGGTATAGTCGAAAAAGAAGTTCAGAAGAAGGACGATCACGGCAGAGACGCCGGTGACCCAGAGCACCTGCGGCGAAATATGCACATCGCCTATCGAAAAGACTGTCACCTCCGTGCCGGTGAAATAGGGAAGGGCGCGAACGCCCTCGCCCCATATATGGAGCGCTGCCTCACGGATGAAAATGGATATGCCGATCGTGATAATGATCATACGGAGCACTGAGGGGTTGTCGAGCCAGCGGATAAAGATGACTTCGATAAGTGCGCCGATGATCATGGTCGCGAGAACTGCCGCAAGAATTGCCGCAGGCAGGGGCATAATGGTATGCAGTGAAACGGCGATCATGCCGCCCAGCATGACGAACTCGCCCTGGGCGAAATTGATGATGCCCGTGGCGTTATAAATGATATTGAACCCGATCGCGACGATCGCATAGATCGTCCCGTAGGTTATGCCGGCGACAAGATATTGGGAGAGAAGTTCGATATTCATGCAGTAAGCTCTGCAGGGGCGGTTTCCCGCCCCTGCGTCAGAAACCTATTTCTTTTTGGAAGCTCCTTCTTTCTGGGACGGGGCTGAAAGCAGTACAAACTTGCCCTTCTTTACGGTCAGCATCTCAAATGCATTGATGTCAAGACCGTTATGGTCCTGCGCAGTAAAGTTGAAAATACCTGCGGTGCCTACTACGCCCTTAAGTCCTTCTATGGCGCTGCGGACGGCTTCCTTGTCAGCCTTGCCGGCCTTTTCGATCGCCTTTGTCAGGATGAGCATGGCGTCATACGCATGACCGCCAAACGTGCTGGCCTCTTCCTTGAACTTGGACTCATAGTCTTTCTTATATTTGGTCAGGACAGCCTTCTGCGGATGGTTCTTCGGCAGTACATCTGCAATGAGGAGCCTGCCGGCAGGAAAGATCACGCCTTCAGCAGCCTCGCCGGCCGCCTCAACGTATTTGATGTTGCCGAAGCCGTGGCTCTGGAATATGGGGCCCTTGAAGCCGATCTGTCTGGCGTTCTTGATCACGATTGCCTGGGCCGGTTCAATGGACCAGTTGATGATCGCTTCTGCGCCTGCAGCCTTTACCTTGGTAACCTCTGCGGTAAGGTCTGTGGCCTTGCTGTCATACGCTTCACTGGCAACCACCTGAATGCCGTGCTCGGCTGCGAGCTTCTCGATCTGCTCCTTGCCTGCCTTGCCGAAGCCGGTGTTGCTCGCCAGAACGCCTGCCTTGACAAGCTTCATGGCTTTCATCTGCTGAAAAATCTTGATCACCGCGTCCTTGTCCATCTGGGGTGTTTTGAACACATACTTTGCGACAGGGTTCACGATCACTTCAGCGGCTGCGCAGGAAAGAAGAATTGCCTTTGCCTCTTCAGCCACGCTCTTGATCTTCATCGTCTCACCGCTCGTTGATGGGCCGATGATGGCGAGGACCTTGTCTTCCTCGATCAGCTGCTTTGCAAACGACAGCGCCTTCTCGGGGTTTGCCCCGGAATCCTTGATGATCAGCTCGACCTTCATTCCCTTGATGCCGCCTTTTTTGTTGATATCCTCAACGAGCATTTCGAGCGTCTTCGCCTCAGGCGCTCCGAGGAATGATGCCGGGCCTGTGACCGCAAGGATCGCCCCGATCTTGATGGTGTCCTTTGCAAATGCAGGTGCTGCGAGGACCATAAACGTCAACAACAGTACTGCCAGAATCTTAACTGTCTTCATGCTTTCTTCCTCCGTTTGATGGAATTAAAATTTAGATCGAATAGATCTCTTCGCCTTTCATGATTTTGATACCTGTCTTTTGCAGCGCGTCGATTGCCTTTTCCAGTTCATCGAAACGGAAAATGATGACCGCATTTCCGGCCGACTTCTGAACAAACGCATACATGTATTCGACATTGATGCTGTTGGCCTTCATCACGTTCAGGATCTCTGCCAGACCTCCCGGTTTGTCTGCCACCTCAACGCCGATCACCTCGGTCTTGCCGACCGTGAAGCCTTTTTCCTTTAGTACCTGCTTTGCCTTTTCGGTGTCATTTACGATAAGACGCAGTATGCCGAATTCCGTTGTGGCTGCCAGTGAAAGGGCGCGGATGTTGATCCCTGCCTCTGCAAGCACGCTGCAATACAATCCTTTACTGAGAGCTGAAGGCTGGTCGCTGATTGCCTATTTTACAGTTTCCTGTTATCGATCACCCGTTTCGCTTTTCCTTCTGACCGCTGGATGGTCCTGGGCTCAACGAGTTTAATTTTGCAGGAGACGCCCAGCAGGTCCTTGATCTCCCGTTCGATCCTCCTGCCCAATTTTTCGAGCACCTTGATCTCGTCAGAGAAGATGGTTTCGCTTACCTCCACCTGCACTTCCATAATATCGAGGGATGCCTGGCGGTCGACGATAATCTGATAATGGGGTTCGACCCCTTCGATGGACATCAGCACATGTTCTATCTGTGAAGGGAAAACATTCACTCCCCTGATGATCAGCATGTCATCAGTCCTTCCGGTTATACGCTGCATCCGGTGGAAGGTCCTGCCGCAGGAGCAGGGTGCGTCAATGATCCTTGAGAGGTCTTTCGTGCGGTACCGGATGACCGGGAAGGCCTCTTTAGTGAGCGTTGTAAAGACCAGTTCGCCCAGTTCGCCATGCGGCACGGGCTCAAAGGTTTCCGGGTTGACAATCTCAGGGATGAAGTAATCTTCAAACACATGGAGGCCATGCTTCTCTTCAATGCACTCGGAGGCAACACCCGGTCCCATTACCTCGCTCAGACCGAAGATATCGATCGCCTTTATGTTCAGGCGCGCCTCGATCTCCTGCCGCATATTTTCCGACCAGGGCTCTGCTCCGAAGAGACCGACACGGAGTTTCAGGCTCTTCGGGTCTACACCCATTTCCTTCATCACATCAGCAAGGTTCAGGGCATAGGAAGGTGTACACATGAGCACTGTCGAGCCGAAGTCCTGCATCAGCATGATCTGGCGCTTGGAGTTTCCGCCGGAGATCGGGATGACTGCCGCGCCGAGTCTTTCCGCACCGTAATGCGCGCCGAGGCCTCCGGTGAACAGGCCGTACCCATAGGCATTATGCACAACATCACCGGCATGTGCGCCGCCTGCCGAGAGGGTCCTTGCCATGAGTTCTGCCCATGCGTCAATATCGTTTTTGGTATACCCGACCACGGTCGGCTTCCCGGTCGTGCCTGATGAGGCATGGATTCTGACCACCTTTTCAAAGGGAACGGCGAAAAGGCCGAAGGGATAGTTCAGGCGTAAATCTTCTTTTGTGGTGAAGGGCAGTTTTCTGAGATCCGCGAGTGCTTTGATGTCAGCCGGCTTTACGCCTGCCTCGTCCATCTTCTTCCGATAATAAGGGACTGCGGTATAAACCCGCTCGACAAGATTCTTCAGCCGCTTCAGCTGCAGGGCTTCCAGTGCCTCTCTTGGCAGTGTTTCGAACTCTTCGTTCCAGATCATAACTGCTCCTTCTGCGGCTTCGTAAAAAGTCCGTATGCTGCGTTACGCTTCGAAATGCGTCACTGCGACGTATCTTCCGATACGCCTCATTCCTCATTTCTTGCCCGCCTTGCCTCCGGCTCTTTTTACAAACCCGCCTTCTTTATATGCTTAATTAAGGCTCATTACGAGTCAGTACGCATTCCCCGCACGGTCTCTTTCCCTTTCAGGAATGCGTCAATATTTACTTTCCTGATCTTCTCCGGTATCCGTTTTTCGATCACCTGCATAAAAATGTTCTCCTGGATCGGCAGAAAAACCGAAAGCGCGCCGACCAGCACCATATTGACCGCCCTGGTTTCTCCTATCGAGCGGGCGATATCAAAGGCGTCGATCGGAAAGACCGATAACTTACGTTGTTTGAGCTGGTCGAGGACATCGGCCGGATACGTGTCCATGCCGGTTGCAACCGGCGCAGGAAGGATCTTCTGCGTATTGACGATCACCCGGGTGTTGCTGTTCATATAAGGGAGATAGCGCAGGGCCTCCAGCAATTCAAAGGAGACAACAAGGTCTGCATCACCCGGCTCAATGAGTGGTGAGTAGACTTTTTCGCCGAAGCGGATGTGCGATATGACTGAGCCGCCGCGCTGGGCCATGCCATGCACTTCGCTCTGTTTTACGTCAAACCCCGAATGAATGCAGGCAGATGAGATCACCTCGCTTGCAAGGAGGATTCCCTGTCCGCCGACTCCGCAGAGAAAAAGGTTCATGACCTTATCCATTCTTATTACCATTGTCCTGGTCCGCAGCAACGATCGCCTTGAACTTGCAGAGCGGTGCACACTGACCGCAACCGTCGCACATTACCGCATTGATATAGGAATGTCCCTTCTGGGTTTCTTTATAGCCTGACTGTTTTGCCTCTTCAGGGGTAAGCGGCACCCATTCGATGGCAGGACAGCCGATCCTCAGACACGATCTGCATCCGGTGCAGTTGGCTTCAATAACACGGTGAATGTTCTTGTCCTTGCGTTTTTTCATCTCAGGAAGCAGTGCGCAGGGCGCTTTGGTGATGATGACCGAAGGCTCCGGCCTCTCGATCTCCTGCTTAAGGATCTTGCCGGCCTCTTCGTGATCATGGGGATTGACCGTGGTCACATGCTTGACGCCGATGGCTCTGCAGAGCGCCTCAATGTCGATACCTCCGCTTAAGTCGCCGCCCAGCGTAACGCCTGTTGAGGGGTTTGGCTGGTGGCCGGTCATGCCGGTAGTTCTGTTATCAAGGATGATCACCGTAGAAAAACCGCGGTTATATACAACATCAATCAGCCCGGTAATGCCCGAATGCATAAAGGTTGAATCGCCGATCACTGCCACGATCTTGCCGAGGGATTCTTTGCCTAAGGCCTTTTCCATGCCAAAGGCAGTGCCGATGCTCGCGCCCATACAGACACATGAGTCCATGGACGAAAGCGGCTTGAGCGCAGCCAGTGTATAGCAGCCGATATCGCCAGCTACAAAGACCTTGAGTTTTGAGATTGCGTGGAATATGCCCCTGTGCGGACAGCCTGCGCAGAGGTTTGGGGGCCTCATCGGTATGGGCACCGGTGCGAAGAGTTCTCTGACAGATTCTCCGGTAATGGACTTCCTCAGAATATGCGAATTCAGCTCTCCGGAGGCGGGTATCAGTTCCTTGCCCTTGCAGGAGATGCCCAGGGCCTTTACATGGTTTTCGATAAAGGGATCGAGCTCTTCTACGATTATAAGCTCCTGCACCTGTGCTGCAAAATCCCTGATCAACCTGTCGGGGAAAGGATATGCCATGCCTAACTTCAAGACCGATGCCTCAGGAAAGGCCTCCTTAACATAAAGATAGGAGACGCCTGAGGTTATGAAACCTCTTGTCTTATCTGCCCATGCAATGCGGTTTTCGGGAAAAGTCTCTGCGAACTCCCTGAGCCTGCCCATTCGTTTTTCGAGTTCCCCTCTGCGTTTACGCGCATGGGCCGGAAGCATAACGAACTTTTCAGGCATCTTTTCTATGCCGAGCGTGGCCTTTGAACTCTCTGTTTCCCCGATCGTCACGATGCCTTTTACATGGGCGACCCTTGTGGTGGTCCTGAGCAGGACCGGAGTGTCGAACTCCTCGCTTATTCTGTAGGCGATTTTCAGGAACTCTTTTGCCTCTGTTGCATCTGAAGGTTCCAGCATAGGCACCTTGGCAGCGTATGCATAGTTGCGGTTGTCCTGCTCGTTCTGGGAACTGTGCATCTCAGGGTCGTCAGCAGTCACGATCACAAGACCGCCCTTGACGCCGGTATAAGCAGCAGTGAAGAGCGGGTCAGCGGCAACGTTCAGACCGACATGTTTCATGGTTGCCAGCGCACGAGCACCGGCAAAAGAAGCACCTAACGCCACTTCAAGTGCCACTTTTTCATTCGGAGCCCATTCAGTATAGATGCCTTCATACGTGGAGAGGTTTTCGAGTATTTCTGTCGACGGCGTGCCTGGATATCCGGACGCCACTCTGACGCCTGCCTCAAAAGCACCCTGTGCGAGCGCCTCGTTGCCGGAAAACAGCACCTTATCTCCAATGTTCTTCTTATTTTTCATGAGGTTATCCAGTTATAAAAGAGTTTTAGGTTATCATACCCCCGCGTTATTTTCAATAACTTAGCATGGCTGATTTTGAGCGGCCTACGCCATGTTGCCTGCAATGCCAGCTTCTGTTGCTATTTGTTATAATAATTCGGCCATGAAATTACCTTATGATGAAAGACAGCAGGATCAGGCAGACTCGGCACTTGACCTTGTAGGAAAAACACCTCTTGTAAGGATTTCTAAAATTACGGCACATCTGAGCCGGGATATCAGGATCTACGCAAAGATCGAGCGGGGCAATCCCGGCGGCTCGGTTAAAGACCGCGCAGCCCTGTGCATGATCAGTGATGCTGAGGCTTCAGGACTTCTCACCCGGGACAAGGTAATTATTGATTCCTCATCAGGCAACACCGGCATTGCCTATGCAATGATCGGCGCGGTCAAGGGCTACAGCGTGAAAATCGTTATCCCGAAAAATGCCAGCATCGAGCGTAAGAAGATCATTGCCGGCTTCGGCGCAGAATTGATCTTTTCGAGTCCGTTTGACGGGGCTGACGGGGCCATACGGCTTGCAAAGGAGATCGTCGGCAGGGACCCTGACCGATATTTTCAGCCCGATCAGTACAGCAACCCTTCGAATCCAAAAGCGCATTATCTTACCACAGGGCCAGAGATCGTGAGCCAGACAAAAGAGGGCATTACACATTTTGTCGCCTGCGTCGGCACGGGCGGCACAGTCATGGGTGCAGGAAAGGCGCTCAGGGAGCATAACCATAATATTAAGATCCTGTCCGTTCACCCTGATGACGCCATGCACGGCATAGAGGGCATGAAATATCTTGAAGAAGGCGCCATTGTACCTGCTGTTTTTGATAAAGGTTTTCCGGATGAGCGGCTTACCGTGGATACTGAATCGGCCTTTGCCATGACCCGGCGGCTGGCGCAGGAAGAAGGGCTGTTCGTGGGACATTCCTCAGGCGCGGCCCTGACCTGTGCGCTTAAGGCAGCTGAAAAACTTGAGCAGGCAGTTATCGTTGTAATGTTCCCTGACGGCGGGGACCGGTATCTGAGCAGGGAACTGTGAAACAATATATGCTGACCTCCGATGCTATTGAGGCGGTCTCAGTCCATGCCAAAGAGGATTATCCTGCCGAGTGCTGCGGCATCGTGGTTGGCAGCGGCAGCACCCAGCAGGCGCATCGCTGCAGAAACCTGCAGGATGAACTTCACGGGCAGGACCCAAAGACGCATCCGCGGACCAGCCGCGAGGCCTATGCCATAGACCGTCAGGAAATGGAGCGCATTATAGACGATGCTGCTGCAAAAGGCGACAAGGTTATTGCATTTTATCATTCCCACATAGACTGCGGGGCCTATTTCTCTGACATGGACAAAGAGGTCCAGACCGTCTTTGGCGAGCCTGAGTTCCCTGATGCATTGCATCTGGTGGTTTCTGTGTATGAAGGACAGGCGCGGCAGATGAAGGGATTTCTCTGGCACGCTGAAAAGCAGGACTTTATCTGTGTGATACAATGAAACTGAAGTATTAAAGCCATGGGAGGGCCGGCATGAGACCAGGACCAGTCTTAAAATTTATTGTGACACTCCTTTCCTCTGTAATCTCTTTATGCCTTCTGACAGGCTGCATTGTGCAGTCTGTCAATCCGTTTTATGGCAAAGAGACCATCGCTGATCTGCCTGCAGTCTATGGCAAGTGGGTACTCAAGGAGAGCAGTGTTGATGAAGGACTGAATAAGGAATGGACCTTTTCTGCGGATAAAATCTCGCTGCCCGATACCAAGACCGGTTCCTCTGCTCTTTCTTCCCGGTTTTTCAGAATAGGTGATATGCTCTTTCTCGATGCGACTGCGGATTCTCCGCAGGAGGGTCTCAGTGTATGGTGGACGCTGCATGTAGCGCCGGTCCATACCGTCTCCCTCGTCATTGCAGGCGATAAGACCATGAAGATCATCCCTCTGGACGCCTCCTGGATGGAAGCGGCAGTCAAGAATAAGACGGTGTTGCTGCCTTCCGTATGGCATCAGGAGCAAAAGACCTATCTGTTTACTGCAACCTCCGCAGAGTGGGCGGCATTTCTGAAAAAGTATGGAAAGGACCCAAACGTCTTCCCGGAAAAGGAAGCCTTTGTTTTTGTGAGGCCTTGAGAAGAGACTGATGCATCAATCTGCAGAAGCCAGGATCATGGCGGATGCTCCGAAGGCTGTTGTGCGATGAATATTACTCCATTGGGACAATATCTGCTCCGTGAACTGCCTGAAGCCAGGCATTACCTCCAGAAGGCGCTTGATATCCAGTCCGCGCTCAGCGCAAAGGGTGCGCATCGGATTATTGGCGTTATTATGACCGAAAACGGCTGGATCAGCGAAAGGATTCTTCAGCGCTGCCTGCTGAGACAGCGAGAGGACTGCCTGCGCGATATTGCATTGTTTGAACCAATACCGGTCAGTTCGTTGCAGGCGATTGCAAGCCAGTCACTCCATCTGGTGCTGCCGATCGATGCGGTTATTTTCAGGCAGCATGACAAGGGAGACAGCTACTTCATCATCGTCTCAGGCAGTGTTGCGCTTTCGCGGACGAGTGAGAGTGGACAGGAGGTCCCTACGGCCGTGCTTGGGCCGGGTGAAGGTTTTGGTGAACTTGCCCTCCTGACCGGAGCTGACCGTGCTTCTACGGCCATGACCAAAGAACGGACCGTGCTGATCTCTGTACCGAAGCCTGTGTTCGACTCCATGCTTGCTGCCAATCCTTCTGTTATGCAGGGATTTATCCGGGTGCTTGCCGAACGGTTGATGAAAGGGTCCGATCGGATCGCGAATGCAAAAGCCATCGAGGACGCATACCGCTCATTCATCTCCGAACAGAACAGCAGACATAATCCAAAAATCCTCGGCAGCACAGCAGCTGTTCGTGAGGTGCTCGCCGAGATTGACAAGGCTGCCGGTGAAGACGGGCACGTGCTGGTCCACGGGGAGGCTGGTACCGAGCTCTGGGATGCTGCTGCACTCATTCATCGTAACGGCGGCAGCCTCTTCACCTATGATGCAGGTGCCTCTGTCGATTTTTCCGGCCAGGGTTCTTACGAAAAAGGGCTAAGCCTGGACATGATCCAGATAAGCGCACTGTTCGGAAGGTCAAAAGACTCTGTGCCTTCCCGCGTGGGCAGACGGATCGGCCTGTTTCAACTCGCAGATAACGGCGCTGTCATCGTCGAAAATATCGATGCCCTGACTGCGGCGGCACAGGAGATGCTTGCCGATTATCTTCTTTCCGGAACGTTCTGCGCCTTCGGAGACGCAGCTCCGCTTAGCGCCAGGGTCCGCGTGCTTGCCACCACGCATGCCGATATCGAAATGCTCGCAGCACAGGGAAAGTTCAGCCAACGCCTTCTCGGTTTGATCGGTGCGACCCGGATCATGCTCCCGCAGCTCAGATTGAGGAAAAAGGATATCAGGGAGACCGTTGAACACTATATCCACCGTTACAACCGGCAGCTCGGACTGACGATCGAAGGTTTCGAAGAAGACGCGTACAAGGCGATCATGGCATATGACTGGCCCGGCAACCACGATGAACTCGCGAGCGCCATTCGCAGGGCCATGTCTATCTGTCAAGGCTGCACGCTCGCTCCCGAGCATATCTTTCTCAGCCCACCGCCTGTCAGCGGCCAGATTGCCTTTGATCTTTTCAGCTATGATCGGATCAAAAATCTTTTCCTGAATAAAAAGTTTCCGGTTGCGCTGCAGTTGTCTGCCCTGCCCGGCATAGCTCTGATCATACTGCTCGGCTTTTTCGGCAGCCAGGATCCAAATCGCAATGTGGCCCTTGTCCTTACCTGGGCTTTTTGGGAGCCGGCTGTGGTTATGGGGAGTTTTTTCCTCGGCCGCTCCTGGTGCAGCACCTGCCCTATGGGTCCGACCGGATATCTCATCGGCAGATTGTTCGGACTTAATATCAAAGTGCCGCAGATTATCCGAACGTATGGGATTTATATGACGGCTGCCGGAATCGCCTCCATATTCTGGGCCGAGTCTGTTTTTGATATGCCTCATTCACCGAAGGCAACCGCAATACTCGTGCTTACGATTGCATTATCGGCGCTCATTGTCGGATATATTTTTGAGCGCCGCACCTGGTGCCGGTATCTCTGCCCGTTGGGCGGCCTGGTGGGCTTTCTGTCACGATGCTCTGCGGTTGAACTCAGGTCAAACTATAACATCTGCAATACAAACTGCCTGAAGCATGACTGCTATGTCGGCAACGAAAAAGGCCCAGGCTGTCCTCTCTTTGAAGGCCCTTTTTCACTCCATTCAAATCAGAACTGTGTGCTTTGCGGCAACTGTGTAAAGATCTGTCCGAACAACTCGCCGGTATTTAATCTGCGCATCCCCGCTCAGGAGCTTTGGGCCTCGTCGAATTTTGAAGCGAGCGGCGTGATTGTCGGTGCGGCACTTATGGGAACGCAGATCTTCAGAGGGTTCGAAATGAATGGGCTGTTGCATTCATTTGAATCAGCTGCCCTTTGGTGGCTTTATGCCGCGTTCCTTATTCTGGGTTGTTCTGGTGCTGTGGTTGCTTTTGCTATAGCAGCCGGCAGGAGATATTTCCCCCGCAGTGAGTCGGCAGACAGAGGTATGTCGCACTTCATATACTGCCTGATTCCGCTTAGCGTTGCCTTTGAAATAAACTTCCATCTGGCAAGGCTCCTGACATCAGGCGGAACGATCTTTCAGGTCCTGGGAAGACAACTCGGTCTTGAGGGATGGTCGCTATCCTTTGCTGCAGCACCCTTCACCATAAAGGTGTTTCAGGTGCTGATCCTGCTGGCAGGCTCTGCCATAAGCCTTAAGATTGCACATACGTTTTCTGAAAGATTTAGTGACGACAGAGCTGCATACAGACCTGCCCTGCTTTTCGCTCTGTTCTACCTGATACTTTTTCTTGCAGTGTAACGGAGAAAGGCTGACTGCTTCTCAGGCAAGCAGTTTTTATGCATTTCCCCGAAGAATGATTACTGAACTACAGAAACCCATCGATATGGCCACCCGCAGGTCAGATGAATCATCATTCTTATCAGATGTGTGCCCGCACCCACGCTATCAGTTGGTTCAGGTCGAGCGCTCCTGATTGTCTGGCAATTTCTTTGCCGGATCTGAACATGACGAGCGTGGGGATGCTCTGTATGCGGTATTGCCCTGCAATCATCTGCTCCTGATCGGTATTGAGCTTTGCAAAGCGCACCTTTGGTTCTAATTGTGCTGCAGCCTGCGCAAATGCCGGGGCCATCATTTTGCATGGGCCGCACCACGCTGCCCAGAAATCTACAACAACTGGAATGTCGCTTCGTGAGATATGCGTCTGGAAGGTCGCGTTGGTCAACTCCATTGGCTTGCCCTGGAAGAGCACGCCCTTGCATTTTCCGCACTTCGGCCCGGCAGAGAGTTTTTCCGCAGGAAGCCTGTTTATACCTGCACATGCAGGACAGACAACATGTATCGCATTGCTCATGATATCAGTATATCAGGAAATCTTCGTGTAACAGAACAGCACACCCTGGCGGATGTCGTGCTCACCAATGTCACTATTTCTTAAGCTCTTCTTCAATCGCTCTCACTGGTATATCAAAGAAGCGATAACAGTCGGAACCCCGCTTCAGATAATAAGGGACGTTCTTTTCATGCACTTTTTCAAAAAGAAACTTTGTGAATAGCTCAAGCATAATTTTATCCAAAATTATATAGCATGCAATATGACTTACAAGTGAAAATTATTTTCGTTTCTTTTCAGGCAGATAGCCCCTTCAATTTTTTAGAATTTCCTTCGGTCGGTTTTTGCAAAAGGTCTGTGGCGGCGCGGCTTACGCATTTCGTTATAACAAAAATAATAATAACAACGACCTTGACAAGCGATGTCATACATTGTAAACATATATCATGGTCGTTTACGAAGAAAACGTTAAGAAGGCGGTTGCTAAGGGCTATTTGCCTAAAGATGTTTTTCTGAGATTCAACAATGTATTCATTGCGCTGGACACAACTCACGACTTGAGTCTTTTTGATATCAAGAAAATAAAATCATCCGAAAAAAGGACATACTATCGTGTCAGGAAAGGAAAATACAGAGCCATATTCTATATTGAAGATAACAGCTATTTTGTCATATCAATAGCCAAGAGAGAGGAGGTATACGATAAATGGGAGTGATATCTATAAGATTGAATAAAGACGAGGAAAAGATTCTAAAAAAATTGTCCGACCATTTTCATGAGGACAAATCCGCCCTGGTGAAAAAATCATTGCATGAGTTGTATGACAATATTCTGGATTTAGATGAAATAAAGAAATTCGAAACTAAAGAACGTAGAGGCAAAACATCTTTTTATACAGCAGAAGATATTTTAAAAGCATAGAACCGTTATCACAACCTCATACACGGGATCGGCGGCAAACCTCCCCGTGATTCGTGCGTGTTAGGTTCAAGAGGAATGAATAAGAGAAGATCAGAAGAGTCGATAGCTTCGCGTCCCACGTATCTCGTGTCGCAGAACCTCCTGAACGGCAGGCCTCTTCCACAGGGTGCAATTCTCTCCGATCCGCAAGAATTGAAACACATAAACACCTATGGCAGCCTGCCCGAATACTACATTGATTATCCTTTCACGTGCATTGACTGTGGTTCAAGTGAAATATGGACCGCAGAACAACAGAAGTGGTGGTACGAGGTAGCAAAGAAACACATAGACTCATTTGCTGTCAGATGTCGTCAGTGCAGGCACAAACGAAAAAAATCGGTCAGAAGTGGAAGCAGGTCGAAGAATGAACCTGACCAGGCGTTGTAGCCGACAGATCACTCTTGCATTTCTGCCCTTTGCCTTTAGAGTCCAGTCCATGTGCAATGGGCCGATACGGGCAGGCAAGTGCGCCTGCGGCTAAAAACTGCGCCATCTCCCCGTGAACTTTGTGTCAGGCAGTTTCAAGCAGTTGTAAGGCATTTTTCCGGAGGATGCGGTCCTCCATCTCCTGCCCCAGTTCGAGCCCCTTTAAGAGCGAAACCGCCTGTCCCTGATCAGCCCAGGGCGAATCCGAACCGAACAGAATATGGTCCTTTGGGTGGTTCAGGATGATGCGGCGGGCCGTCTCTTTCGGCATGCAGTCAAGGGAGAAGGAGATCTCCATATAGATCTTCCTGCCTGAAAGGTGTTTTTCGACCTCGTCCCAATCTTCCCATGCGCCGAGGTGTGTTGTTACCAGTTTCAGGTCGGGGAATGCGTCGAGCACGTTCAGGATCATCTTTGGGTCGCATTTTCGTTGCCGCTCGAAGGCGAGATCGAAGCCTGTGTGCATGACGACGATAAGTCCCTGTTTCTGCAGTTCTTCGTAGATCGGGAAAAGCCTTTTTTCGTCAATGCTGAATTCCTGATAGTAGGGATGGAACTTGACCCCTTTGAACCCCTCTGCCGAGATCTTCCTGACCAGATCAGCAGCGTTTTGTGATTCGGGATGCAGGGAGGGAAAGGGGATAATCCTGTCTGAACTGATCTGTTTTGACCAGTTAAAGATCGGGTCGAACTGCGACGGCTTTGTGGCGATCATGCAGATGACGCTCTTTTCGATGTTGCTCCTGTCCATGGAGGCGAGAAGCGACGAGACTTTGCCGTCGAGAAAGGCCTGGACGTCATACTTCTTCCGGCCCTCTTCAAGAAGGACCTGTACAGCCCGCTCAGCCAGTTTATCCGGAAAGGCGTGGGTATGAAAATCAACGATGCCGTTCATGCCCGTTAGTATAAAGTGAGCGTGTTGTGGAAATCAAAATGATGGCATTGCTCTTGCCAGGGCCTATTTTTTCATCTGCCCTTTGATCATGTCGAGATAGCCGATGAAGATATCCGCTTCGATATTATCAACAAAGCACATCTTTTTCCCCGTTGGGTCTTTGATGATGTTCATATCCGGATCGAGAAAGAGCATGAGGCAGTCGTTCTTATAATCGTATGTATTCCCGAGATCTTCTTCTTCCCTGGTGAGCGGTTTGGTCAAATCAATGAAGACAGGCACAAAATCTTCATTGATCTTTTTTGCTATCCGGGGATTTGTATAAACGCCTTTTTCGAGCTTTTCACAGCGGGGACAGCCCTTGCCGAAGAAAAAATCCACAATCATCGGCTTCCTTTCAGCCTTGGCCTTTACGGTGCCTGCCTTCAGCGTATTCCATTTGACGTCTCCGCCAATGGCAAAAGCCGAAGAAGTAAGCAGCAAGATTATCAGAGTGAGGGCAGATGCGGATCTTTTCATCGTGAAATACCTCCACGTGCAATTTTTATGTCCTTATTTATATGCTATCACAAAGCGTTTTTTGCTGCATGAAAATAAAGTCATACAATGGGTGCCATGATCCAGGACGTTACAGGTTTTCTCGATAATGACAGGGAGATGCAGCTGCAGTGCGCCGGCCACAAGCATATAAAGCCGGTTGCAGAGCACTATCGTGATATTGAACTTGATGAGCGGCTTAGAAAGATCTTTCTGAAGAGGGGGATTGCGCAGTTTTATTGTCATCAGGCAGAGGCAATAGAACAGATCAGGCTTGGCAGGAACATTGTCCTGATGACCCCGACTGCCAGTGGCAAGAGCCTTGCATACAATATACCGGTGCTCGAAGCCATCCTTGCCGACCGCAGCACGCAGGCCCTCTGCATCTTCCCGCTCAAGGGGCTCGAACAGGACCAGGTGAAGAACCTCAACGAACTGTCTGAAGAGGCTGGTCTGGGCATCGTCGGAGAGGTCTATGACGGCGATACGCCTGCCGCGAAGCGTCAGGAGATACGCGCAGACCTGCCGAATGTGATCTTTACCAACCCTGACATGATCCATCTGGCATTCCTGCCGTTTCATAAAAAATGGGAAGGGTTCTTCAGAAATCTGAAATACATAGTCATTGACGAGATCCATACGTACCGCGGCGTATTTGGTTCCCACGTTGCCCAGGTGATCAGAAGGCTGAGGCGTGTCTGTGAACAGTACGGGTCAAACCCTCAGTTCATCTCGGCCTCGGCCACGATTGCCAACCCCGGCAGACTTGCAGAGGACCTGACCGGACTGCAGTTCAGCGTGGTCGATGAGAGCGGCGCTCCCGCAGCCGGAAAACATTTCTATTTCATGAACCCTATCGAAAGCCCGTACACACTTGCAACAAAGCTTTTCGTGCAGTGTATGCGGGAGGGGATGAGGACGATCGTCTTTACCAAGGCGCGCAAGATCACCGAGCTGATCCACAACTGGGCGGTGAACTATGCCCCTGACCTCAGAGAAAAGATCAGCCCGTACAGGGCAGGGTTCCTGCCTGAGGAACGGCGCGAGATCGAGGCGCGGCTCTTCAGCGGCGAACTCCTTGGCGTGGTCTCGACCAGTGCGCTCGAACTGGGTGTCGATATCGGCGGGCTTGACTGCTGCATCCTCTGCGGGTACCCCGGCTCTGTATCGAGCACCTGGCAGAGGGCAGGAAGGGTCGGCAGGCAGGGGCAGGAATCCCTGGTCATACTGGTCGCGATCCAGGACGCCCTTGACCACTATTTCATGCGCCATCCTGCCGAGTTCTTTGCAAAGAGCCATGAGGCTGCGGTGATCGACCCTTTCAATGCACATATCATGAAAAAGCACCTTCTCTGCGCAGGAGCGGAGCTGAACCTGAATCAGGAGGAAGTCTTCTTTGATATGCATCACTCCCTGCCGCTGATCGAAGAGCTTGTTTCAGAACAGACGCTGGTACCCGGTAAAAAGAGCGGCATTTGGTTCTCACCGATCAAAATGCCTCAGAGGGATGTGAGCATAAGGGCTGCGGGCGAGCGGTTTATGCTGGTCAATGAGTCAGGACGCACCATCGGAGAGCTTGGCGGAGCACGGGTATTCAGGGAGGCCTTCCCCGGAGCGGTATATCTGCACCGCGGCAAACAGTATAAAGTGGTGGAACTCGATATCCCGAAGAAAAAGGCGGTCTGCAGACTGTCGAATCTTGCGTTCTATACCCAACCGGTCAGCGGTGACACAACGCAGATCATATCGAAGCAGGAGACGAAGAACTTTGGCAGGCTGACCTTTGACTGGGGGCGTTTGAGGATCGTCCAGAAGGTTATGGGATACGATACCAAGCGCGTCTCTGACAACAGGTGGATATCGACCACGCCGCTGCAATTGCATGACCATATATTCGAGACCGAAGGTCTCTGGGTCGTTCTGGACCGGGAGACTGAGCGGGAGATCGAGGCAAGAGGGTTTGACCTCGGCGGCACGATCCATGCGGTTGAGCATACGGCCATTGCCTGCATGCCGCTTTTTGTCTTATGCGACAGGGGAGACATCGGCGGTTTGAGCCATACGTCCTTCCCTGATTTCGGCCTCCCGGCCATATTCATGTACGACGGCCATGAAGGGGGCGTAGGACTTACACGCAGGGTGCTTGACATCATCCCTGACTGGCTTGGGGCCACCCTGCGGATCATCGAAGACTGCGAATGCGAAAGCGGCTGTCCCTCATGCGTGCAGGATGCCCAGTGCGGCAACAGGAACGAGCCTCTCGATAAACAGGGTGCGAAGTTTTTGTTGAAAAGATGGCTTAACGAAGGATAGGTGAAAAAAGGCTGATTGCGTCAGAAGAGGCTGTCACTGGCAGTGAAACTATATTCTGTCTTTCAGCCAGTCGGTGGGGTCGATGACGTGGTACGTGGCCTTGCCGTCAGAATAGACAACACGGGCTATCCGGGCATTGAGGATCATTCTCTTGCACATCATGCAGGGCGCTGAATCGCATTCTGCTCCGTCGCCGTCAACCCCTGAAATGTAGATCGTTGCTCCCTTCAGCTCGTCGACCGAGGCCCTGATGATCGCATTTGCCTCGGCATGGACGCTGTGGCAGAGTTCATATCTTTGTCCATGCGGTATCTGGAGTTCCATGCGGGTGCATTTGCCGACCTCCAGACAGTCGGTCACGCCGGCTGCTGCGCCGTTGTACCCGGTGCTTACAATGATATTCTCCTTTGTTACAACGGCACCATATCTTCTTCGGATGCAGGTCGCACGCGTGGCCACGGCCTTTGCGATGTTGATGAAATACTCATCCCAATTGGGTCTGATGTGCGGTTTCTTTTTCGTCGAAGCTTTCTTCTTCATGAGGGTGATATTATAGAAAATATCGTACGCTTTAGCCAGAGAAGTTTATCTCATCAGTAGAATACAATTATGACAAACGCAGATAATACAAAAGAAAATGCAGTGAGCGGTGCAGAGGCGCAGAGCGTCTTCAGAAAGTTCCAGCATACACTTCCGTTCAGACTGCTCGTGCAGGGTTTCCTGATTGCAACGAACTATCTCCCTGTCTGGCTTCTGCGTCTCATCGGCCGCCTGTTCGTTGTTCTTTTCATTATCTTCAATTTTGACAATTACCGGGCGATCATGCGAAACCTCTCGAAAATAAGACACGGCATCAGGTCCTCTTCATATGCATACATGGCGTACGAAGTTTTTAAAAATTATTCCTATTATCTTATTGACCTCTTTCATCTGAGCCACGGTCCTGAGCGGCTTGAGAAATATACCTTTACAATCAGGGGCATCGAAAATGTCGAGGAAGCGCTCGGCACAGGAAAAGGCATTGTCTTCCTCGCAACACACCTCGGCAACTGGGAACTCGGAAGCCTGAAGCTTTCCTGTAAAGACCGGAAGATCCATGTTGTGTACGCGCCGGACAGTTCATCGCTTCTCGGCTCGCAGTTGCGCTATCTCAGAGATGCTGACGGCGTTCAGGAAGTGCCGCTGAAGGCAGGCAACTTTTCTTCTCTGAAACTCCTCCGGATCCTGCAGGAGGGTGGTGTCGTGGGGCTTCAGGGGGACAGGCTGACCTTTGACCGAGGCGTTGCCGTACCATTTTTCGGTCATGATGCGCTTTTCCCCAAAGGGCCGGTAAAGCTTGCGCTGGTATCTGACAGCATTGTCCTGCCGATCTTCATCCCCATCACCGGATATAAAACATACACGATCATTATCGAAGAACCGATCCTTATGGACCGCGGCGACGGTTTACCCGATGAATTAAAGACAAATCTTCATAAAATAATTAGAATATTGGAGAAATATATACGTTTGTATCCGACGCAGTGGTTTACCTTCATGCCGTTTTGGGAAGTGGACAAAAAGGAGTTTCAGAGAAAATAATGAAGATTCACCTTATCTATCCTGACTGGGGCCACTTCCCGCTCGTGTACAGGAGATATATCCAGGTTATGGGCCCTGCGATCGTTGCCGCGCTTACGCCTCCGGAGATTGATATTGTTTTCACTGACGAGCGGCTCGAAAAAATAGACTTTGACCTGCAGTGCGATCTGGTTGCCATTTCGATGATGACAAGCCAGGCAAACAGGGCCTATGAGATTGCTGACCGATACCGTGCAAAAGGGGTCCCGGTTGTCCTTGGCGGCGTGCATGTTTCGCTCATGCCGGAGGAGGCAGCAGCGCACGCTGATGCGATCGTGATCGGCGAGGCGGAGAACACCTGGCCGGATGTGATCAAGGATTTCAGGAACAATGACCTGCAAAAGAGCTATTCCTGCAGGAACCCGGCAGAGGATATCCCGCTTCCGCGCTGGTCCATCTTCGATACGTCTGTCTATCTGCCGATGAACTCGCTTCAGGTTTCGCGCGGCTGCCCGGTGAATTGCGAGATGTGTTCCGTACCTCAAACCTATGGCACTGAGTTCAGAATGGCCGACACAAAGAAGATCCTTCGGGATATTGAAAAGCTCGACCAGTGTCTTTTCCTGATCAACGACAACCTGCACCTGGCAAAGAGAAGGGTTAAAGGTTTTTTTGAGGGTCTGGCAGAGTCCGGCAAACCGTGGGTCGGTCTGGCCCCCCTTTCTATTGCAGATGATCCTGCATATCTTGATCTGCTGAAACGCACAAACTGCTGGGCCATGTACATTGACCTGAGCCCCTGGATCTCTGCGGGATTGAACGAAAGGATCAGTGCCTCCCAGATCGATAAGGCGAATATGTTCCTTGGGCGTATCAGGGAGCGGCACATCAAAATTATCGCTTCCTTTGTTTTTGGCTTTGACCATGACCGGAAGGATGTGTTTGAGCGAACCGTGCAGTTTGCAAAGTCCAATGCCATCGAAGAAGCCGAATTCCATATCCTGACTCCCTACCCAAAGACAAGGCTCGCTGAACGGCTTGAGGCTGAGGGACGCCTGCTGACAAAGGATTTCTCGAAGTATTCATCATCGTCGGTTGTGTATAAGCCTGCCAACATGACGCCTGAGGAGCTTTATGAGGGATACAACCGGGCCTGGAAGGAGTTCTATCCTGAAGAAACCCATGAGATGACTGAAGAGGGACTTGTGATAAAGACCTATGCCTGCTTTCCGGTGAACAAGGGTGACCTTGATTACGGTGGCGGCGCCAAATGGATCGATTCGGTAAGAAAAAAGCATGCAACGGAGGCAAACGCATAAATGTTGAAGACACTGAAACCATTTATTATATCGCGGTTCCTGTACGGCCTTGTTCAGGTGATGGCACTCAGCAGCAAAAGTGCGCTGATCTCATATCTGAACATTGCAGAGAAGGCGACGACGCGCGATCACTATAAACGCGCCATCAGGTCCATCCGTGAAATGTGGCGCAGCGGCCATCCGACCCTGAACGTTGCGATGAAGGTGCTCCGCAATACCAGTCCGCGCCACAAGAAGCAGATCATCCGCTGCTTTATCATGAACCAGCTCCTGGTGGGGAGCACCAAGCGCAAGGCGTTTTCCGAAGGCGCAGGGGGGTTTTATCCGCCGGGACTTCTGGTGATCAGTCCTTCCATGAAATGCAATCTGAACTGCTTTGGCTGCTATGCAGGCATGTACAAGAAGGACGAGGATCTTCCCTATGAGGTGATCGACCGCGTGCTGACCGAGGCAAAAGCGATGGGTGTTTATTTTATCGTTGTCTCCGGCGGTGAGCCGTTCTTCAGAAAGGACCTGCTCGATCTCTTTGAAAAACATAATGACATGGCATTTCATGTCTTTACCCATGGAGGCCTGCTTGATGAGAAGCTCGTTGCCCGGCTCGCTGAACTGGGCAATGTCCTGCCTGCCATCAGCGTTGAGGGGTTCAGGGAAGAGACTGACAAGCGCAGGGGTGAAGGACATTACGAAAGAGTGCTGAAGGCGATGAAGCTCCTGAAGGAAGCAGGTGTGCTCTTTGGGTACTCGGCAACCATGACCCGCCAGAATGCAGACATCATGGTTTCTGACGAGTTCGTGGACCACTGGATGGCCCAGGGTACAACGGTCGGCTGGTATTTCCTGTACACCCCGGTCGGAAGGGAGCCGAACTGGGACCTCGTGCC
>JACRLO010000031.1 GCA_016235245.1 Nitrospirota bacterium
AACCGCTTGTCGGAGAAACAGAATTCGAGCTGTTATGGCAGGTGCCGCAGGCCCCGCTTGATGCAGTTCCCCACGTCGGCGCTGCGTTTTTGCCGCTTCCCGCATAATTGCCATGACAATAAACGTTCGAACACGTGCCGTTAGAGTTTTTGAAGGTGACAGAGCCGGGAGGCATGGGGTTATCCCCGCCTGCATAGGAACCCGGTGCATAGGTTCCTCCCAATGGAAGCTTCAGATCGACGGTACCGTCCTGGTTTGCAAGGTGGTCAGAATTATTGCTGCTATGACAGGTCCCGCAATCAAAGACATACCCGGATGCAGTCGAGCGATTTGTTACTGATGAGTAACTAGAAGGCAGGCCACCTGAAACGGCATTATAGTGCCTGGCATGCGATGCAGCATATGCCGCAGGTGCGTTTGTGTCTGTACCGCTTCCGGGAGGAGCGCCATGGCAGCTGTTACATGCTGAAGCATCCTTGAAGCCAAGGCTGTGGGGATGGCATGTGATACAGTCGACATTATTATTATGTTCCAGATTGGACTGGCCCGCGGTGTTATAGCGGTGATAACTCGTGACACTATGGCAGACCTCACAGATCTTGCGGGATGACGCATGCCCCCCGCCATCATCTCCAAATCCTCTCGGCGCGGTTGTGCTCTGAAATTCAGGTGCCAGCCCCCCTGCCTCAGCAGGAAAACTGTGCGTAGGGGAATTCGGAGCAGTAATGACAGTGTCTTTTACACGCTTTATATTGTCTGTAGTCCTTGTGTGACATGTCGCACATACGATCTGGCCGTATTGACCCGTGGTCGGCGTACCCCAGTCGCCTGACCATTTCGCAGTGCCTGGAAAGCGGTTGCTGTTATGAAGCATCGTGTTGTCCCAGCCGGCAGAAATCTGAATGGTCTGCGGATTCGTTCCGTTAATGCCATCACTGTCAGCGTACGTTGCCCTTACCGTATAACACTGATTCTCAGTCAGTCCGGTTATCGCAGCCGTATAGGGAGATGCCCTGTGCGATGCGTTCGTTACCCAATTGGTCCATGTCCCTGCTACGCACGTTTTATAGTCAATCGTGTATGTATTGCTGGCGTTGTCATCTCCGGCATAGGGCATCGACACCTGGATAGAGGTGGCCCCTTCAGCTTTGGCCGCAACCGTACCGGCAGTCGTTGTATTAGCACCATACGCTGAGGCGGTCATGGAGACGGAACCGATAACGCAACAGAGAGCCGCTATCAGTGTGCAACAGGAATAGTTGAAGAATACAGCTGAAGCAGAAAGGAATTGGTTCCCACGTTTCATAGACTACCCCCCCAGCCGACAGGAAATTGCTGTTTGAATGTGACGGTAAGATATCAAACAAAGCCCAAATTATCAATAGCAATCGGTCGAAGACAGGATAGCGATTAGCCGCCTCTGCCAGGAAACGGGAGATTTACGATTGCAAGATAAACCCGTTCCCTCTATTTTCATTACAGGATATGCCCCATTTTAATAATGTATCAGTCTCTTCCAGCCGTGCCCGAGTAGTGGATATTTCCCTTCTCGTCTTTCCAGGTCATAACCTTCGGCGAAGAATATGCACCGTTTTCATGCATCTCCATCTCGTCCACAGACAAGACCTTCTGAGGCGGATGTTCGACTGTTTGCAGCGTATGACGGCCATCTTTTTCGATGCTCCGCATACGGCTGCGGTCTGATGTATCACGTCCTGCCCTCCTGGCACTGCCCGGGGCATGCGTCTGCCCCCCCTGTGACGGCCGGACTTCAAGGTTTATTTTCAGGGGCAAATCAGGATTGGTGATCTTCTGATATGTCCTTGTGACCGGCTCCTTTTTAACCGGTGAGGCGGGCTCAGCAGCCAGGACGCCCGGTTTCCCTGTCTGCGCTGCGCCTCCTCCGGAAAAAAACGTGGTCAGGAGCCAGACAAGCAATCCGGCATTTGCCACCAAAGACAGGACCAGCAGATAGCGCCAGACAGGCGTCTCACTCTTCCAGCGCTCCGACAGTCCCCGAAACAGGGTCATCTCCGTCACCGTCACACGCCTGCGTTCCTGCTCAAGCTTCCTGAGTGCCTTCACTATGTAGGACATGTCTCTATATACCCCTTTCGCCGGCCAGTAAAACCGGATCCATGCGTATTGCGGCCCCCTGAATACGCTCCATTGTCCGGGACCCCACGATCCCGTCCGGCTTAAGGCCCTCTTTTCTTTGATACTCCTTCACCTCTTTTTCCATCAATGCGTCAAATGTCATTTTCCCCCACATAGGCTGTCGTCCGCTTATGCGGGAAAGCTGTCCTTCGAGCCAGGACACCGCTGATCCGCTGCTGCCATGTGATATGGTCCCCTCAAAGTCAGGCACCATCCGCTGAAGAGCCATGAACTGACCTGTCCAGCGGGCTTCAAGCTCTGCCATGGCAACCGTCCTTGGCGTCTTGCCCGCAACAATCACGGCACTGACATCGTTCAGCGATACCAGAGTCACGAATTCCTCAGTCCCGCCAGCGCCGCTCAAATGCAGTAAAGACGGCCTGTTTATCTTCCGCAGCGTCTCCATGTCCGCATGGGCCTTAAGACAATACAGACCATAGGGCATGAGCTGATCGCAGCCCTTTTCCGGCTCTGCGTCTGTTAAAGGCGCCTTCCATTGCGAAAGCAAGTCTCCAAAAGCAGCCGCCCTTCCCTCAGGACCGGAAACGCCATCAGGCAATAGCAGCGCAGGAGTCTGCTGCGTGGCCGAGACCGACGTCAGATTACTTTTCTCCGGAACATCAGCTGATCTGTCCGCACCCTGCAGCCTTTCCCGGGTAAACAGTCCCGACGAAAAGGCGAGACCCGACGCCACCAGCAAGAGCGCAGCAAAAGCCCATCTGAGAGCCTGCCGGCCGCTGCCAACGCTTCCGGTCACCTCGGCTGCTGCCAATTCAATGGTCTTCCTGTCAATCGTCGCCCGGTTCTCTGAAAAAGCTCCGAGCAGTGCACGGTCGCAGATCAGGTTGATCATCCTCGGTATACCTCCGCTCAGGCGATACAGCCTGCTGAGCGCAGACGCAGAAAATATGCCCGTACGGCATCCGGCGACGGAAAGACGATGCATTACATAAGCCGAGACTTCGCTGCGCGACAGCGGACCGAGATGATACCGGGCCGTGATCCTCTGAGATAACTGCCGAAGCTCGGGCCGAGCCACCATATCGCGAAGTTCAGACTGCCCCAGCAGCATGATCTGGAGCAGTTTGCATTTGTTCGTTTCAAGGTTCGTGAGCAGGCGCAGGTGCTCCAACACCTCGGGAGTCAGGTTCTGGGCCTCCTCTATGATAATGACCGTCTTTCTCCCTCTTGTATGCGCATCGATAAGATACGCATTGATCGCATCCACGTATTCCTTGACGCTGACGGTTCCTTTCGGATACGCAATGCCAAATTCATCACAAACCGAGGCAAGAAGTTCCTCGATGCTCAGCATCGGATTCAGCACAAAAGCTACATCGGTCTGCTCAGGCACCTTATCCAAAACGCAGCGGCATATCGTGGTCTTGCCCGCCCCCACTTCGCCTGTCAGAAGGATAAATCCGCCGCTCCCCCCGAGTCCATACAGAAGGTGTGAAAGTGCCTCACGATGCACTTCGCTCATATAGAGATAGGATGGATCGGGCGAAATGGAGAACGGGATTTCTCTCATGCCAAAATATTTTGTATACATACCAACCCCCAGCCGCTTTCATCGTGCGCAGGCATTACCCTATTTGCCCGTTACTGATTGGAGGTATATCACACAAAATTATAATTATCAAGCGATTTATTTCCATGAAGAAATTTTGCATCACCCGTGATTCATATAACGATACCTCCTGCAGTTGAGGAATATTGCAAAACCGTATCTTTATATGGAAAATGTATAGTGTTATGAAAAAGGGCCTATGTATTGCGCTGATCCTGCTATGTGTATCAGCATCCATTTCTGCCGAGCGGACAGCTGAAGTGCTCCTGCGGTTCAGCAGGCAGGATACGGTCATGAAGATCGTGCTCGAAGCAGATGAAAATATCATCCGCAATGCAAAGACCGTAGTATCATCAACAGTCGCCAAGGTCGATTTTCTCTCCCCCTTTGATCTGAAAAAACCCCTGGATTTCATGTTTGAGACCCAAAGAGATGCCCGCACGCTGACGATTACACTCAAAGATGTTGCTGAGGTGAGAACCTATAAGCTCTCATCACCTGCGAGGATTGTCATAGAGATGAAGGTCAAGCCTCAGGATACCGACCAGAAGCAGCAGAAAGATGCCGGGCTGGTATCTCAAAAAAACCAACCCCCTGCGCAGCAGCAGTCAGCGCAAAAAATAGCTGATGCCGGTAAGTCTCAGCAGCAACCTGTGCCGAAGACGCCTGAAACGGCAAAACCGGCAGAAAAGACACTCAAGTTCAGTTCAATCATCATTGATCCAGGCCATGGCGGCCATGATTACGGGATATACAAGCAGGAGATCAGGGAAAAAGAGATCAGCCTGAGTATCGCAAAGGACCTTGCCAACATCCTGCTAAAAAAAGGCCTTAAGGTATTCCTTACGCGCAAGGCAGACCAGGCACTGCCACTGGGAGAGAGGATCAATTTCAGTAACAGCAAATCTCCGGACCTTTTCATCGCGATCCATGCTACGCCATCTGACAGGTTCGTCATCACAACGGCAACGGCTGATGAGAGCACTGCAGACGCCACAATAAAGCCCTATAAGCTCTCTGCCCGGCAAAACCGTCATCTTGATAAAAGCAGGGCCGCAGCCAAAGCCTTTTCCGAAGCTTTAAAAGCCGATTATAAGACTGAGCCCATCTCAAGGGAGCTCCCTCTGCCGATCCTTACCTCTGTTGATGCTGCTGCGGTCCTCATCGAATATCCGCTGACCTCACAGAAGACCTATGACCAAAAAGAACGGGAGAAGCTGATCAACGCCGTGATAAAGGGGCTGGCCAGCCGTGAATAACAAAACTGTCTGGATCACCCTGATCGTTTTCTTCTTCATCGCCGGCGCTGCAGGCAGCTACCTCTTCTTGCGCTATTTTGGACCTGCACCAAACCAGCCTCTGCCCAACGAGTCCAGGATTCAGTCGCTTGAAGGACAGGACCTCATGGTCATCAGGCTCTCCCTGCCGACAAACGGAAAACTTGAGATGACCGACAAGAAAATCCCGAGGAGGACAAAAAACATTGCCATCGCCGAAGCGGTGATCGAAGAGTTTTTCAGGACGCCTGCAAGCGGCTCACCGGTTCCTCAGGGCGTGAAAGTGTTAGGCGTGTACCGGGATTCCAGTCAGAACCTTTATGTTGATCTTTCTGATGAACTGCGAAGGAATTTCCAGGGCGATGCACTCTCGGAGTTCCTTGTTCTGAAAGGTCTGCATGACAGTCTGCTTGCCAATCTGCAGGACTTTCAGGACCTGAAGGTCCTTGTCGAGGGTAAAGAGATTGAGTCCCTTGGCGGCCACTTTTATCTGAAGTATCCATTGAAAAACACGCTCCTCGGAGATCAAAGAGCAGAAGGCAAACCTGCGCATGACTGAAAGACAGAGGCCGATCGGCATTTTCGATTCCGGGATCGGCGGCCTTACCGTGCTGAAGGAGATCTTCGATAAACTTCCTGACGAAAACACTATTTATCTCGGGGACACTGCCCGCGTTCCCTATGGAATCCGGTCTCCCGAGACGGTCACGCGCTATTCGTTTGAGAACACCCGATTCCTTTCCTCAAGAAATGTGAAGATACTGGTCATTGCCTGCAATACTGCTTCGTCTGTCAGCCTTGATGCCGTGCGCAGGAGTTTTCCGGTTCCTGTTGTCGGCGTTATCGAGCCGGGAGCCAAGGCTGCTGTAGCGGCAACCAAAATGAAGAAAATCGGCGTCATCGGCACAGAAGCTACGGTCAGAAGCGGCTCTTACACCCGCGCAATCCAGAAGATCGATCCTTCCATAGACGTGGTCAGCGTCCCCTGCCCGCTCTTTGTCCCGCTTGTGGAAGAAGGCTGGACAGACGGGCAGATAACTGAGATGGTTGCAGCGCGTTATCTTGCCGATATGCGGGGCAAGGGCATTGATACACTGGTCCTGGGATGCACGCATTATCCACTTCTGAAGCATGTGCTTTCAACGGTCATGGGAGACGGGGTAACACTGATTGATTCGGCTATCGAAACGGCCCGTGAAATCAGTGCTGTTCTTGCTGCTCAGGGGCTGACGAACATACCAGGGCAACCGGTCAGGCATGAGTTTTATGTAACAGACTCTCCTCAGAAGTTTCTCTCCGTCGGAGAGCGCTTTCTTGGCAGAACAATCGAGAACATTGAGAAGATACAACTTGAAATGGAGGTTTAGACATGAGGCCTGACAACAGAAAGAACAACCAGTTACGGAGCATAAAGATCACCAGAAATTTTATTGATACCGCCGAAGGCTCGGTATTGATAGAACTGGGCAAAACAAGGGTCATCTGCACCGCATCGATCGAAGAAAGGGTCCCGCAGTTTCTGAAAGACAAGGGCACCGGATGGGTGACCGCAGAATATGCCATGCTTCCGAGGGCAACATCCACAAGAACAACGAGAGAATCCTCAACCGGCCGCGTTGGCGGCAGAACTCACGAGATCCAGCGGCTTATCGGCAGGGCGCTCCGCTCAGTTGTCAATCTGAGCGCGGTCGGACAGAGATCATTCTGGATAGACTGCGATGTGATCAGGGCTGATGGCGGCACCCGCACCGCTGCGATTACCGGCGCTTATGTCTGCCTTCATGATGCATTCACCTTTGCGGTAAAGAAGGGCCTGATCGAAAAAAACCCAATCAAAGACTCTCTTGCAGCCATAAGCGTAGGGGTGGTCAAAGGCCAGCCGGTTTTGGACCTCTGCTATGAGGAGGACTCTGCCGCTGACGTTGATATGAATATTGTGATGACAGGAAACGGCAATCTCGTTGAGGTCCAGGGCACGGCAGAAGGTTCACCCTTCTCGTTTGAGACCATGGACCAGTTGCTTGGGCTGGCAAAGCAGGGTATCGGCAGCCTCATCGCGCTTCAGAATGACCTCCTGGGATCAGAAGCGTTGTCAGTGTCCAAATAGCGGATTAAGCCCGAAAGAGACCTTTTCATCGCTTTTCATATCCCTTTTAGTGGCTGAAATTAAGCATTTCTCTGTGGTAAAATATAGAACTTATCGGAGGTGACTTTGAACGCTTACAGAAGTCTTTTTATATGGCTCTTGATCGGCATCATGATCATACTGCTCTTTAACCTGCTTAATACTCCCAAGAAAACGCAGGAAGAAATGATATATTCCGAATTCACAACCAAGCTTGAAGAAGGTCAGATGGATGAGGTCACGATCAAGGAAAGCGAGCGCCTGCTCACCGGCCGCCTCAAGGACGGGACAAAATTCAAGGCCTACTATCCTGATGATCCTGAAGTCTACAAGAGTCTCAGAGCCCTCAAGGTCAAAACGATAGTCAAACCTGCTGACCAGAACCCCTGGTATGTAAATTTCTTCTTCACGTGGGGACCGATCATCTTCATCGCCGTTGTCTGGATATTTTTTATGCGCCAGATGCAGAGCGGCGGCAACAAGGCGATGTCCTTTGGAAAATCGAAGGCAAGGCTTGTTTCAGAAAAATCGGTAAAGATCACCTTCGCCGATGTTGCAGGGGTAGATGAGGCAAAGACCGAGGTGCAGGAGATCATAGACTTCCTGAAGGACCCCAACAAGTTCACCAAGCTGGGCGGAAAAATCCCCAGGGGCGTGCTGCTTGTCGGTTCGCCCGGGACAGGAAAGACGCTGCTGGCAAGGGCGATCGCCGGTGAAGCTGGTGTGCCGTTTTTCAGCATCAGCGGTTCCGATTTTGTCGAGATGTTCGTGGGCGTCGGCGCATCACGCGTGCGCGACCTTTTCGACCAGGCAAAGAAGAGCGCTCCCTGCATCATCTTTATTGACGAAATCGATGCAGTCGGCAGGCACAGGGGCGCAGGCTTGGGCGGCGGCCACGATGAGCGTGAACAGACGCTCAACCAGCTCCTCGTCGAGATGGACGGCTTCGAAGGAAATGAGGGAATCATTATCATTGCGGCAACGAACCGGCCGGATGTGCTTGACCCTGCCCTGCTGAGGCCCGGAAGGTTCGACAGACAGGTCGTTGTGCCTCACCCCGATGTCAAAGGAAGGCTTGAGATACTGAAGGTTCATACCAGAAAGATCCCTCTCAGCGAAAATGTTGACCTGGATAAAATTGCACGCGGCACACCCGGATTTTCGGGCGCTGACCTTGCTAATCTCGTTAATGAGGCAGCTTTGCTTGCTGCCCGGGTGTCGAAGACCACAGTTGAAAACGACGATTTTGAAGCAGCGAAGGACAAGGTGCTGATGGGCGTCGAGAGAAAGAGCATGATTATCAGCGACGAGGAAAAGAAAAATACCGCATACCACGAGGCAGGCCATGCACTGGTGGCAAAACTTACGCCGGGTACCGATCCGGTGCACAAAGTCAGCATCATTCCCCGTGGAAGGGCACTTGGTGTAACCCAGCAGCTTCCCATGGACGACAAATACACCTATTCGAAAGATTATCTCATGAAGCGGCTCTACGTGCTGCTTGGCGGCAGGGCTGCAGAGGAACTCATGCTGAACCAGATGACGACCGGCGCAGGCAACGACATTGAGCGGGCTACTGATCTGGCGCGCAAAATGGTCACCTCATGGGGCATGAGCGACAAGCTTGGCCCCGTAACGTTTGGCAAGAAGGAGGAGCATATCTTCCTTGGCAGAGAAATGGGCCAGCACAAAGATTATAGCGAAAAGACCGCAGTCGATATCGATGACGAGGTGCGGCGTTTCGTATCAGAGGCCTATGTCGTGGCAAAAAGTCTCCTTGAAAAAAATGTCGATATCCTTGACGCCTTTGCCCGGAAACTTCTTGAAATAGAGACCATGGACGGCCCAGATATTGATGCCATGATCGCGCTGGTTCATAAGCCGAAAGATGCGGCCGATTCTGAATGCAATGATACAGGCTGCACCGGCATAGCCTGATTTTTTCGGGGAGCACGCAGGAAAAGGCGGGACCGGTTCCCGCCTTTTCTATTTAGGGGAGAACATGAAACTGAGCTGGTCACACTACGACCTGGACTTCTGCAGGAAGACCCATATCATGGGCATTCTCAATATCACACCTGATTCGTTTTCTGACGGCGGCCTGCACTTCGACATATCTGCAGCCATACAACAGGGCGTCAAAATGGTCAGTGATGGTGCTGACATTATTGATATCGGAGGAGAATCAACACGGCCGGGGTCTGAGCCCGTCTCGTGTGAAGAAGAACTCCGCCGCACCATACCGGTCATCAGGGAGCTCGCCAAGAAAATTGCCGTACCCATATCGATCGATACGTACAAATCAGAGGTTGCACGGCAGGCACTTGCGGCTGGTGCTTCAATCGTAAACGATATCAGCGGTCTGAGATTCGACCCCGAAATGCCGGAGGTCATCGCCCACCATAAGGTTCCGATAGTCATCATGCATATCAAGGGCCGTCCCCGGGAGATGCAGCATAACCCCCAGTACGAAGCCCTGATCCCCGAGATCACGGACTACTTCAGAATCAGCATCAGGCTTGCAAAGAAATTCGGCATTCCTGACGAACTGATGATACTCGATCCAGGAATCGGTTTTGGCAAGTCCTTTGACCATAACCTCGAAATACTGAACAATCTTGAACAGTTCAGCCTTCTTGAAAAACCGCTCCTGGTCGGCCCTTCCCGCAAAGCATTCCTTGGCAAGATCCTTGGCGACGTTCCTGCCTCAGACAGGCTTGAGGGTACGGCAGCAGCCGCTGCGGTCTCGATCATGAAGGGCGCTCATATCCTTCGCGTTCATGATGTGAAAGAAGTGGCAAGGGTTGCCCGGGTTGTTGATGCGATCAAAAGAGAGAAGGTTGCGTGAAACACTCGTCCGAAGAAATTGCGCGCTGCATCGCCCTGCTTCAGGATCTCGAAAAAGATTCCGGACAGTTCGCTGCGCTTTCGGAAGAACAAAGAATTGCGCTTATGAAGGCGACCGGAAAGATATCCCGGCCTGACCGGGCAGAAACAAAGAAGAGAAATAAGGCATCGAGAATAATGCAGAGCCTGACAGCTCTCGAAAAAGACAGACGCGCCAGGAATACTACAGGCATTCGCACGGCAAGAGCTGACGAGGTATTTACGGCCCCTGCTGAGATCGAATTCAAGCCGGATGGGTCCCGTCAAAAGAGCGAACAACTGAATGCACCGCGCAATTGCTATATCTGCAAAGAAAAGTTCACTCAGCTGCACTTTTTCTACGATACTATGTGCTGCAAATGCGGCGACCTGAATTATAAAAAACGTTTTCAGACAGCTTCACTTCATGGGCAGGTTGCTCTCATTACCGGCTCGCGCCTGAAAATCGGATATCAGGCAACGCTGCTGATGCTGCGTGCCGGCGCTACCGTGATCGCCACAACAAGATTTCCGGTTGATGCGGCAATAAGATATTCAAAAGAAGAGGGATATGCCGAGTGGGGAGACCGGCTGCATATTCATGGACTGGATCTGAGACATATTCCGAGCGTTGAGCTGTTTGCTGGCTATGTGGAGCATCGTTACGGCCGTCTTGACCTGCTGATCAATAATGCAGCCCAGACAGTAAGGCGGCCTGCAGGTTTTTATGCTCATCTTATCGAAAATGAACAAAAAGGTTTTAGCGCTTTATCCGGAGAGGCACAGAAGCTTCTTACTGACCATGAAGTCTGCAAGAAACAGATCCAGTCCCTCTGCCAAAGCGACAACGCTCAAGACGCCGCCCTTCCGGTTGCGTGGCATAATCAGAACCCTGGGATCGGCCTGCGGGAATCCGCCCGGTTATCACAAATCCCTTACAGTCACGATAACTCCCTTGCATCGGAAGAACTTTTTCCATCGGGAAAGCTGGATGCTGATCTTCAACAGGTGGACCTGCGCAAAACAAACAGCTGGCGCCTGCGTCTGGGAGAAATCGGGACTTCGGAAATGCTTGAAGTGCAGCTTGTGAATTCAGTGGCGCCGTTTGTCCTCTGCAACAGGCTGGTATCTCTGATGCAGCGCGATTATACCGGCAAAAAACATATCGTGAATGTGACGGCCATGGAGGGCAAGTTCTTCAGGTTCAAAAAAGACGCGCGCCACCCTCATACGAATATGGCCAAAGCGGCCTTAAATATGCTGACGCACACGTCAGCAGAAGACCTCGCAAAAGCCGGCATCTATATGAATGCGGTTGACACCGGATGGGTGACGGATGAAGACCCTCTTGAGCTCTCACAATTGAAACAGAAGGTCCATGATTTCCAGCCGCCATTGGATATTGTCGATGGAGCCGCCCGGGTCTGCGACCCGTTTTTTGACGGGATATTGACCGGCAAACACTGGTGCGGCAAATTTCTGAAAGATTATTTCCCTATTGACTGGTAGAGACAAGGGGCATCAGCCCGCGGGGAATTGTAGCAACAAGTCAACTAATTTAACACCGTCCCCAAAGTGTATCCTCCGATGAAACATTGCGCCATCTTCTTCCGATTTGAGCCAGCTTAGAAAATCAGGCAACGACAACTACATTCGTAAACACCGTCACTTCCTCGGGTGTTCTTTGCGATAATCCGAGGGAAGCTGTTTCAGGCCGCCCTTGCCCCAGATGCCGCGTTTATTCTCCCGTGCAATCACCTGGGCGGATTTCAGACGATCAATGTGCTTCACATTCGGAGGGAAGGTGTAGAGCACTGCGTAGCCGCCAAGGAGCAGCTCCTCATTGATCAGCTTATTGTCGCGGCCCCAGAGATAGGCAAGAATCCGATCGTATTTATCCCTCTTCTCGACATCATATTCGATGCGGGCCTGCCATCCGGATGCCGAAACCATCTCCTCCAGGAATTTCTTCGAACGCTTCCCCCAGGGCTTCTGACTCAGTTCAGGAGCGTCAATGCCGATGAATCTGATCTTCTCTCTCTTGCCATGTATGTTTGCCTCAATCGAATCCCCATCAATTACTCTTTCGATGAAAATAGAGTTATTTTCATCAGATTTTGTCCCTTCCGGGGCATTCTTCGCCATCCATCCGTAGAGCAGGGAAATTACCGCAAGGATCGCTATCGAAAGGACCTTTATCTGTTTCTTCGTCATATCTTTATTATAAGTCTTTTATGGAATAAATAAGAATGGATGGGTGAAAATCCGGATGAATCGAGGCGTTACAGGGTGGACAATCTCCCACCCTGTAACGATTGCAAGGTATTTATTATTGCTGCTGTCCGCATCTGCCCATTTTTCCACAGCCCATATTTGCCTGCTGATTACCGCAGGATCCGTTGCCCTTTCCGCAGCCCTGGCCTGCATTACAATTGGCACCCTGCTTTCCGCAAGCTCCGGGGCCTCCAGCGATACCGAATTCAGCGGCCTGAGTCTGGATCTTTGCACGAAGCGCTTCAACATCGCTCTCAAGAGCGTCTATCTTCGCCTGATCAGCGCCTGACCGGTAGAGCTCCATCAACTCGAACCTCTTGTCATGCATCTCTTTTCTCAGGGCCTTTGTTGCGTCAAAAAACTGCTTCTGTTCAGCCGAGATATTTCCTGCATTCGGACCCATACCGCCCGGACGCGCAAAAGCAACTGCCGCCAAGAGCAACAGACTTACTCCCATGATTCCTAATAGTATCTTCTTCATTCCTTTCACCTCCTTTCATATTTCTTATTAACTATGGATACAGCCTATCTTATAATTGTGAAACAATTATGAAAGGACGTTGAAGCGGAAAAATATAATGAGTCCTGTTCTACCGCTGAAATCATTGACTGGGAAGGAAGGCAGAGCTTAGAATAATTCAAAGTGGGCTTTCTATTAAAGACACATCAGAAATGAAGAAGCTGCAGTCGATAGCTCAGCAATACCGGACAATGAAGTAAATGCCTTAATGTAACTTTTTGGGCAGCGATTACAGGTTCAAACCGTGCGACAACACAACCAACGAACAGGTCTTTGCCATATCACAGTCAGGAGCTGGCACAAGGCCGCCAAAACACTGATATCGGACCACTGACAATGTCAGTGGCTTTGATTGTTAAATAGACGCAGTAGCAAATCTAAAGAACTGGGGGTAGTTATGAAAAAAATTGTAGTATTCCTTGCGGTAGTTCTGTTATTTGTGTTAGCAGTACCAATTTATGCACAGGTATATAATCCGGCTAATTCTCACTATTATGAACTTATCGATAATAGCTTAACATGGTATGAAGCCCGTGACGCCGCTGTCACCATGTTCTATAACGGCAGGCAAGGACATCTCGCGACAATAACGAGTTCAGACGAAAATGCTTTTGTTGTTAGTCAATGGCCTGGTATTGGTAATGGTACGGAGGTTTGGATTGGAGGTACAGATGAAGCATCCGAAGGTGACTGGCGCTGGATAACCGGTGAAACATGGTCATATGACAACTGGAATTCAGGCGAACCCAATAATGTAGGCTCCGGTGAAAATTGTCTGGATTATAAAGATGATGGAGCCCAAGGATGGAATGATGCAGCCTGTGACTCTCAATTTTGGTATCTGGTGGAATATGAACCAGTCTGCACAACTCCTGCTGACAATATGATTGCATGGTGGAAGGGAGATAATAATGCCCTTGATATGATCGGCACTCAGCACGGAACTCTGATGAACAGCGACACGTATGCTCCGGGCATGGTCGGGCAGGCGTTCAGTTTTGATGGGGTGGATGATTATGTTGATCTGCCCGATGGATTCGCAAATTTCACATCAGGATTTACCATCGGTTTATGGGCAAAGCCAACCGCATCTGGCTATTGGGCCAGATTTGTTGATTTGGGCAATGGTACAGCCAATAACAACATTTTGTTCATGCGAAGAAGCACGAGCAATGATTTGGCGTTTGAAGTTTACGACGGTTCCGGCAACCACGATATGGTCTACGCTGAAAACGCCATTACGAACAATGAATGGCATTATTATGCGGCAACAATGGATGCAGCCGGCCAGGTAAAACTTTATAAAGACGGGCTACCCCTTACAATTGTGGTTGATACCACGTATGATGCAACAACAATTGTACCAACCAGCGTAACGAGGGTCAATAACTATATTGGCAAAAGCAATTGGGGAGCGGATGCGTACTACACCGGCAGCATGGATGAAATTGCCATCTTCAACCGCGCCCTTGACGCCTCTGAAATAGCTGCAATCTACAATGCCGGCAGCGCCGGGAATTGTAGAATATCTGATCCAGTTATCACAGTTACCTCCCCCAATGGTGGTGAAATCTGGAATTCTTTTACGACGCATGACATCACCTGGACCTACACAGGCAATGTCGGCACTTCTGTAAATATAGAACTTTTCAAATCAGGGGCTTTCTTGGGCACCATTGCTGCGAATGCACCGATTGGGACGGACGGCGCAGGCTCATTCAACTGGGCTGTGCCGAAAAACAGGACGGACAGCACCTATTCGGTCAGGATAACAACTAACGGCCAGTATACTGATACAAGTGATAACCCCTTCACCTTATTGCTTGCCGCCCCGACTGCATGCACTTACACCATTACGCCTAAAAACGCTTCTTTTGCACTGACAGGTGGAAACGGCAGCTTTGCAGTCACAACACAGCCAGGCTGCGCGTGGACAGCAGTAATGTCAGACACATGGATAACAACGAAGAGCAGTGGAACCGGCAGCGGAACAGTGAATTATTCTGTGGCAGCCAATGCAGGAACAAGCCGGCTCGGCACGATAACAGTCAACGGGCAGGTCTTTGCCATAACACAGTCAGGAGCTGGCACAAGGCCGCCAAAACACTGATAGGATCGGTAGCTGCATCCATGCGTGAAATACCTGGGCTAACGGCATAAGCATACGCCTGAGACAGAAGATTGACCGTGCATAATGCAAAACAAGATGGGGTGAATCGTTTGATTCACCCCATCTTTATAAGAACCTTGTCCTCCGAGATCTCAGGTCATAGCCAGGCTAATACTATTTCGCCTTGCAGAACTTCATAAATTCCCAGCATTTCTGCCACATCACGAGGCGATTCACTTATTGTTGAGGGATTCGAGGGTAAAGGCAAACAGGTTTCTGCAGAGCTGCAGCCTTCTCAGATAAACCTTTTTCTGTGTCTCCTCAAGCTGTTCGATGCTTGGCTTGAGCTTGTCGCACCGCTGAATCAAAGCGCCTATCTCCTCTTTCGAAAGCGACATCGCCTGATCAGTCCTTGCACAGATATCATCGAACTCCGCCTTCCAGTCGGTCTGACCAAAGACAGCAGCATTGCCAACAAAGACAGCAACAATCACAACCGCCAATATGACCTTTTTCAGAACGCTCATTATTTCTGATCTCTTATTCCAGGGTGACATCCTTTACAATCGTTCATCGGAAAAGCAACCGTCAGGTGGCAAACTCCGCAGAACTCTCCTTTCAAATTTCGATCCATCGCAAAATGCTCTGTCGTCTTCTTCTTGATATTGAATATGTCCGGATGACAGTTGTTGCAGTCGAGCCATTTGATATGGGCCTTATGCGAAAAAACAGCCGGCGGTATATTGGCCCAGTTTGCCGCAAGCTCAAGATTCTTATCAAAGGATACGTCCGACGGCTTGAGCGAGAGATAATGCAGCGGTGTTACCAGCCCCTTATCGATCGCACGCCTCCAGTTTACGCCATTGCCAAGCGCAGTCTTGGCAAAGCCTTTCGTAAGTTCCTGAAACCGCTCTTTGCCATATCCCCGGTTGTTGTTGTGACACTTCTCGCAGTCAGCCTTATCCTGATGTCCAAAGGAAACCTTGCCGTCATGGCAGCCGCTCGCCCCGCAGTAACGGCCCGCTTTGTTGGCAGCCTCGGTAATCTCGGTCGTATTGAGCTTCATGTTAAATTCAAGTTCGAAGTGACAGACCCTGCAGGTATGCTTTCTCCGGTGAATCCAGTGGGAGAATGCAGCAGGCTTCACGCCGTTTTTCTCGGATGTACGGCTGATCAGTATGTTGCCGTACTCATCAGGAGGAAGGGCGTTGGGAAAAGTCCACCACGAGTTGCCCGCAGCCAAAAGTCCTGCAGGAAGAACCAGCAGCGCTAAAAGACAGAGCAGTATTGCGTATCTCATGAGACCGGCTTTGTATGGCATCTCTGGCAGTCCAGTAAGGGGAAAGCAACATTGATATGGCAGACGCCGCAGTACTTTCCACTAAAGATCTCGGGCATGGAATACTTTGTCTCTCCCTTTTTGACCCCGACGAAGATCTCCGGGTGACAGACCTCGCAACCATTCCAGACCGTATGCTTCTTATGGGAAAAGATGATCTCCGGCATCTGTGCAACCTTGGGATTGAGCGAAAAGTCCTTCTGCACCGTGAGAGCCTTCCGTTTGATCGACACCCCCTCGATATAGTCTACGAGCCTGATATGACCATCCGCCTCTGCCTTTTCCCAGTTGATGCCATTGCCGAACCGCTCTTTCGGAAACTTTTCGGTATAGGTATAAAAATCGTATTCTCTCTTTGGGTTCTTCCCCTGAGAGTGACAGCGGTCGCATGTCCTGCTCTGATCAAGAATCACCTTGGCGCATGACTCAAACACCTTTCGGTCGCTGACAGCCATCTTGCCGTTATGGCAGGTGCCGCAGTAAAAACCCCTCATATTGTCAGCAGCCTTGATGCCGGTCTGCCCGGCCTTCATCGCAAACCCAATATCCACATGACAAAGCCTGCAGGTAAATTGAGAGCGGTGAACCCAGTGATCAAAAACAACGGGGGCCATACCAGCACGCTCCGAATTATTGGCAATAACAACTCTGCCGTATTCAGGGGGTTGCGGCCTCTTCTTCTTGACACCGCCCTGTGCAAGGGCAAGGCCGACCGATACCATAATAATCAGAAACACGGTAATAAAACGTTTCATACTCCCTCCTGAACAAGAAATATAGGTCATGTTACTCCAGATTTGGCTTTTGCGCAAGCTGTTATTACTGCCAGTGTGCAGCAACAAAACACTGGCGCAGAGGGTTGTCTCTGCAGTCTAGGTATCTTTTCAGCTCTTCAAATAGACAAGCCAGAACGAAGGCCATTCCTCTTCCTGCACAGTTCTGCGAAAGTCGCATTCACTGCAGAAAAGAACTTTTTCCGCAAAGGTCCCCTGCACCTTTCCGTAGCAGCGGGTACCTTCAACCGCCCAGCAGACCCTGCCGCCATTGGTGCCGCGGTTCAGTCTGTGGGCCCTCGTCTCAGTCTTGGCGGGACAGGCTTCCTGACCGTTGCGGCCGTCTCTGCCGCAGTTCATATATTCCCAGCAATTCTGTATCATTAAATGGCTACCTCTCTCTCATATATTTCTGGCAGTTTAACGTGATTATCATTCTGCAATTTGAGCGAAAACAACGTTTTTCCAATGACCGCATATGGGCCGAAGAGAATTAGAGAGAAGGCGGCGAGTGATAGGGAAACTGATAACTGAAGAACACCTGAGGTAAGGCTTTACCCCTTTCAAAAGAGTACCGCCAGGCTGCGTTAAAGACATACGCAAGGATTAGAGACAGAAGACCGAGTTTAAGCACGCTGACATTGAGAAGAAGACGTTCGCTGCCATGTTCGGTGATGTTGAACAGCCGGTCAAACTGTCTATTCTGCTGCTCCGTTATATTGCGAAGATGAGCAAAGAGAACCTCATGAATGAGAACGACCGGATCAGTCTCCTGATGTGACGGGGACGTAAGAAGGGCAGTGACCGGGAAAAACTCCTCGATATGAAGATAGGAGAGCGGCATTATTGCCAAAACAGCACAATAAACGATAAGAGCAATTCCAGCAAGACGGCTCATGCGCTTATTCCAGCCCACGCACGATATAAGCATCGCAGAGGCTGCAAAGTCAACATGAATACATATTTTTAGATAGTCTATTGTCTATATCTTTAGATTTGCCCACTCATGATCTCTCCTGCTGCGGTTCGAACCGATCGGCTTCATTTCAATTTTCAGCGATTATGGTGCTAATATAAGCCATAATGTCCGTGAAGAAGAAGATCATACTCAGTTTTTGTGTAAGCGCCCTCATCATCGCCCTGCTCTCAGCCTTTCTCTATCTGAATTTTATCGAAATAAAGAAAGAGACCGTCTTTCTGGAGATGACCGATACCATCCGGAGTAAATCTCTTCAGCTCAGGAGGCATGAAAAGAACTATTTCCTCTACGCCCCTCAACAAGCCACCGATGAGTCCAGGGCCATTTATGCCTATTTAAAAGAACTTGGGACTCTTCTGGAGAGTATGAAGGCCAATTCTGAGGAGCGAACTCAGAGTCTGAGAGCACTGATCGACACCTATTCCTCGCATTTCAGAAACATCGAAACTTTGCTCAACACGGTTTCATATGAATCAGGAAAACTGAAGATGTCCGCACCGGAATACCGGAAAATCAGCCCTCTTATAGAGTCAAACTTCCTCGATCATCCTCACGTAGACGTCCAGTATCTGCTCAATGTCTATAGACTCCCTGCCGATCACACACTGATTGCGAGCCTCCATGAAATGGAAAGAAAAATCGAAGACCTGAGAAAGACCGGGGAAAATATCCTCCTTGCATCGAAGGATCTGGACAGGGTGGCCCGCGAAAAAGTGGACAGTTTCATCCGGGCATCACGAATTGCCATCCTTGTTTTTTTCCCCCTCTTCCTCATTGTTGGTTTCGGCACCATGCTCGTTATTATCAGTAATGTAGTAAGAAGACTGCAGCTGCTGACCAACCTCATAGAAGAGACCGGAGCAGGGAATTTTGTCCATGATTCTCAGCCGGCTCCGGAGTGGGGCAATGATGAGGTCGGACAGCTGATCAGGCAATTCAGTATTATGGAAGATCAGCTCGGCCAGAGGGAAAAAGAACTGCTGCAGAGCAAAAAGCTCGCTGCCATCGGCACCCTGGCCTCCGGTGTTGCGCATGAGCTGAACAACCCGCTTAACAACATCTATACGAGCGCACAGAGGCTGCTGAAGAAGACAGGCGATGACAGTCCGGAATACATCAGGAAGGGGCTCAATGACATCTTCGGTCAGACCATGCGTGTAAAGGGTATCGTGGGCGATCTGCTCGAATTTGCCCGGGGACGTGAGCCGCATATTATGGCAGCTGAACTTCGCAGCCTTATTGACAGCGCGTACCGGCATCTTGAAAATACCAGGGACCTCAACGGCATAACGCTTTCGATCAGGATGATTCCTCAGGAGATCGTTCTCTATGTCGATACGGAACTGTTTGAACAGGTTCTGATCAACCTGTTGTCCAATGCGGTTGACGCAATGTCCGGACAAGGGGAACTTTCCCTTGCTGCCAACGAAGAAGACAGCAGAATATCGATCAGGATATCGGATACGGGCAGCGGAATGGCTCGCGAGACCATCGACAAAATCTTCGAACCATTCTTCACCACAAAAGATAAGGGTACCGGACTCGGTCTTGCGATCGTATTCAACATAATCCAGAAGCACCACGGAGAAATAACGGTCGAAAGTGAAGAAGGAAAAGGCACGACATTTATCATCACCTTGCCGAAAAAACCCCGGTAAAGGAAACATACTGACATGGCATTAAGAATACTTGTTTCAGAAGACGAAGAGATAACGCTCAACAACATACTCGATACCCTCAGGGATGAGGGATACGATGTTATCGGGACAAGGGATGGAAGTTCTGCCCTTCAGAAACTGCAGCAGGAACAGTTCGATATCCTGATCACTGACATCAGGATGCCCGGACTGAGCGGTCTCGAGCTTCTTGATCTCATCAGGAAAAACCATCCGTCAACAGAAGTCATCCTCGTTACCGGCTTCGGCAGTATCAGCTCTGCCGTGGAAGCCATGCGCAAAGGCGCCTATGATTACCTCACCAAGCCTTTTGACCTTGATGAACTGGTCCTCAGGGTCAGGAAGATCCAGGCGCAGAAAGCGCTGAAAAAAGAGAACCTTGCGCTCAGGACCTATTTCGGGATGGACAAGAAGGTTTCGATCATTGCAAAGAGCGCAGGGATGAAAGAGGTGCTTGAGACGATCGAGGGGATAAAGGACTCCGATATAAACATGCTCCTTACGGGGGAGACCGGGGTAGGCAAGAGCCTGATCGCAAAAATCATCCACTTTACAAGCAGACGGCAGGACAGACCGTTCCTCGCAATAAACTGTGCAACGCTCACCGAAGACCTTCTCGCCAGCGAGCTCTTCGGTCATGAACGGGGAGCATTTACCGGTGCGGTCACCGCCAAACAGGGGCTCGTAGAAATCGCCGATTCCGGAACCCTCTTCCTCGACGAGATCGCTGAACTCTCCCCCAACCTGCAGGCAAAGCTCCTGAAAGTTGTCGAAGAAGGCGAGTTCTACCGTGTCGGAGGCACAAAGCCCCAGAAGGTCGATGTACGGTTCATTGCGGCGACAAATCAAAATGTAAAGAACCTGATGGCCGAGGGAAAGTTCAGGGAAGACCTCTACTACCGGATCAATGTCATGGATATATTCATTGCCCCCCTGCGCGAACGTCAGGACGACATCCGGCCCCTCAGCAGATTTTTTCTCCAGAAGCATCTGCCGAAATCAGCAAAGAAGATCACCGCCGTCTCTGACGAAGCTATGGAGATCCTCCTGCATTACAGCTTCCCCGGCAATGTGCGTGAACTTGAAAATATTATCGAGCGCGCCATCATTCTCGAAAAGAGTCCTGTTATTACGCCGGAAAGCCTGCCGCATGGCATACGGGTACTTCAGATAGAGACGTTCGACCCGGACAGGATAAAGACCATCGAAGAGATGTCAAAGGAATATGCAGAAAAAGTTGTCAAGATGCTGGGCGGCAACAGATCCAGGGCCTCGGAACTGCTCGGCATTTCAAGAACAAGCCTCTGGAAGATGCTCAAGGAAGATTAACAGATCGCTATAACAGCGCCTTGTTCTGTATCGGCTGCATACACAGATGTTATGTGCCCATACCAAACGGCTGCATATGGTCGCGGACAAATTCCTCGCGGTACCAGTCGGTGATATCGTCGTTATACATGGCCATGTCTAACTGTTTGGTGAAAACCGTCATGCGCCCCATCACCTCAAGCCGCTTTTCTATATCCGGCTGCTTGAACTTCAGCAGGACCGCATTGACCACATCTTCGGTGATCTTCACCCTGAAATCCATCGTCTCAAGGAGTTCTTTAATAAGCCGCACCCTGCGAAGCCTGCGGTCAGTGGCAGCGCCGCCGCCCTTAAAGAAAAACCGGATATAGTTATCGTTGAGCGTCTCGCCTGAGAAGGCCTCGACCATCGAGAAGTGGTACCCGAGCCTTATGCTGAAGTTCATGTAGCTCCCTGAGACGATCGCAAAGCTCCTGATCGCAGTCTGCTGCAGCTGCTCCTCGGTGATCGATGCAGCATGGGCCATCATGCCTAAAAAACCCTTTGCATCTGCAGCACGGGGCTCCGGCCATTTCATCGCCCTGAGACCCTTCAAAAACGAGATGTACGGCAGAGAGAGGATATCTTCAGGCAGGGCCTTTTCAAGTCCCGGCCGCATGCCTCCTCCCACATCGATCATATGCGCATCCATCGGCACACCGGCTGCAAGAGATATGGTAGATGCACCCTCCATCTGATCAGTATCGCTCATGCCGAACATCTCGGTCATGGCCTTTTCGTGGGAGAATCTTGTTATGTCGTGAAGCGTGGTGCAGGCCTCGGGCCTGAACTGCTCTGAGTCGGGGTCGATCAATCGTAAAGGAACAATAAACTGCATCGCCTGGTCAAGAAGATGAAAGAGATTGGTCTCCCTGAGAGATTCTTTTTTAGACCGGTCATATTCGAGCAGTTCCTCTACCCTGCCCTCATAGACATTGCAGTTGATCGCATCGACCGTCACCACATCCCCCTGTTTCAGCACGCGGGTGCCGATATCAGTATCGAGGATCGCCGGCAGGTGATATTCACGGGCCAAAGAGGCCATATGGCCGGTAGTGCCGCCCACATCAGTGACAATGGCAGATGCGCGCTGCATAACGGTCACGAATTTCGTGGAAGTCGTCCGTGATACGAGGACTCCGCCATCAGGGAAATCTGCGAGATCAGCATCGTTTTTCACCAGATGCACCTTTCCGCTTCCTATGCCCCTGCTTGCGATAACACCCTTTTCGATAAGCAGCGGAAATCCTTCAACCCGGCGGGGAGGCGCTTTTCTGACTTCATGAGTAAAGATCCTGAGCGGCCGGCTCTGAAGCAGAACAACCTGCCCTGAAGTGTCAACGGTCCACTCAATATCCTGGGGTTTTCCAAAATGCTGCTCAAGCGAAAGGGCATAGGCAGCGAGGGTCCTGATCTGTTCAGGATCAAGACAGGGCTGGCTTCGTAGGTCCTCACTGACCAACACTGTCTCCACCCCCTGCTCCGGGCTGCTTACGATCATGCTCTCCTTTTCGCTGATGCTCTGCTCAACAGCTTCCCCGCTTTCACGCGATATAAGGAACCTGTCTGTCTTGCCTGTGCCGTCAACGACCTGCTTGGCCAGGCCCCATGAGCCGTTTATGATCATCACCTCAGGCTGCTGCCCGTTTGGGTCCTGCGAATACATGACACCCCCGGCCCTGGCAGGTATCATACGCATGACGCCGACCGCCATAGCCATCTCTTCATCGACAAAACCCTTCGATGCAGCGTAATAGAGCGCCCTGGGTGTAAAGAGGCTGGCAAGCACGGCACGGTAGCGCTCAGGTATATCCTGGGGCCTCACATGGAGATAGGTGGCATATTGGCCGGCAAAAGAGAAGTGTCCGTCTTCTGCAAGCGCACTGCTTCTGACAGATACGGAGATTTCCTTGCCTGCTGAATTCTTCAGGGCTTCGGCGGCAGTTCGTATTGCGGCATCGAGGTCAGGCGGAAGAGCGCTTTCCATAATTATCTTCTGGAATTCCCTGCTTGCTGCTTCAAGGGCTGCCGTATCCTTCAGATCAAGCTTTTTAAGCGCACCCTTCATGCGATCATCAAGGTTATGGTACTGGATGAATTTTTTAAAAGCGGATGACGATATGACAAACCCTTCAGGCACGGGCAGTTGCAGCCTGTTTCTCATCTCGCCGATGTTGGCCATCTTGCCGCCGGCTACAAGTGGCATATCTGCGGTGACACTGCTCAAGGGGATAACCATGTCAGCAGACGGTATCTCGGTGCGTTGCCTGACCGCACGCCCGATATTGCCTCTGATCTTCTCAAAGGAACCCTGCAGGGCACTGTATCGGTTGTTTGAAAGTATGTTAAGGTTTTCAATGAGAGATGAAACCTTGATGCTCGCATCTGAAACAGTCCGCTCAATATAGTTCATATCAAAGAGGAAGTCGCCGGAGGACTTCTCTTCAAGGTCAGCCATCAGTTCAAGCACTGCATTATTATCGTGAAGCAGCCGCTGAAAAGCCTCATACCTGAGGCGGAAGCCCTCTGTTAAAGCCTTTTCCCTGCTTTCTTTATCCTTTCGGAGAAACTTAAACATACGCAATAGTATACCGCATTTCGCCCTCTTGCCGTTATGAGGAAACCTAAAAGAGACGAAAAAACATCGACTTCAGACTGCCGGGGCTAATCATTCTAATGATTTATTATTGACATATTCATTCTAATGTTATAACATCTCATAATAAATTGATTAGGATCTTATAATTTATGACCGTAATAATAAACAGAGACAACACTAAAAAACTGTATATCCAGCTTCTGGAGATTCTCAAAGGCAAGATTGAGCGCGGCGAGTGGGCCGTTGACTCCCAAATCCCGACCGAAGACGATCTCTGCAAAATGTATGAGGTGAGCAAGGCCACGGTAAGGCAGGCAGTTGCAGAACTTGTCAGAAGCGGATATCTCCTGAAGCAGCAGGGCCGTGGCACATTCGTCTGCAAGCGCGTAATCTCCGAAGGCCTCTCGATGCTTACCAGCTTCAGGGAGCTGATGCTCGAGGCAAAGGTCGTCTTTTCGACAAAGGTTCTGGCCCAGACCGTATTAATGCCGACCGACGACCTCGATCTGATGCTGAACATCCCGGAAGACATGCATGTCATCTATCTGAAAAGACTGCGTTTTGTGGGCAGCGATGCCATACTCCTGCAGGAGTCTTATCTGCCCTATCACATCTGCCCCCAACTTCTACAGGATGACCTCGAGCAGAACTCGCTGCTGGAAATTCTGGAAAATAAATATCAGATCATGATCACCAAGGTACAGGACTTTATTGAGGTGGCCCCCGTCTCAGAAACAGAAGGGGTTCTCCTTGGCCTCAAGCCCGGCACATCCGTGCTGCTCCTCGAACAGAGATTCTTTGCCGGCTCCCAGGAGATCATGTATACTCGATCATTAAAGAGACCCGAACGGTTCCGTTTCTTTATTGAACGGGAAAGAAAATCATAGGAGGTCACAGTATGACTGACCAGGAAAAACAGGTTCGTGAAATCATAATCGACGTTTTCGAGTTCCCTCATGTCCCCTACTGGTTTACGATCAGACAGGTTTCAGGGATACTCAAAAAATCGATCAGCGGCGGAAAATGCCTCAGACCGCTGGCAGCGCTGGTCTTTGACGAGAAATACAACCTGATGGGGCATATCGAAACGAAGGATATCCTCGCAGGCATCGCCGCTGCATCCCGTTCCGGCAGTGTTGAGCATCAGGACTCCATCAGTGCGCCAAAAGAGGAGACCTTGACTGCCCTCAAAGAGCTCTCGGATAAGCCTGTCAGCATACTGATGACCCCGTTTAAACACTTTGCCGATCCTGAGGACTCCGTTTCTAAGGCGGCAGAACTGATGCTCAGGAACAACCTGCAGATCCTTCCAGTACTCGAAAATCAGAAGAAGCTGGTAGGAGTCGTCAGGAGCACCGAGATCTTCGAATATCTCTCATCAAGGTTCTTCCTGGCATGAACTGCGGTCACTGCCTTATCACCTTTGGCCTTTGTGTCTTAGGAGAATCTGCCACAGCATGAAAATCCGCAGAAAACTGCTCATCGCCTTTTCGATCTATATGATCCTGGCCCTGATACCTGCGGTATTTTCATACCGTGAACTCAACACCCTCAGAAAACGCCTTAAGCCTGTAGAAACTGCCGGAGACATAACCAACTCATATCTTGAAGTGCGGAAAAACGAAAAGACCTTTCTGCTTCTGAAAGACCGGGATACCCTGCAGCTCCTGAAGAAACAGGTCGGCATGCTCAAAGGTGGTCTTGACGACATCGAGGCCGATGTCCTGCGGGAGATAGGCGAAACAAACTATGCATCTCTGCGTCAGGCTATATCAGCCTACGAGGCCGCGATACAGAAGCTGGCAGATAATTTCAATGCCGAGCAGTTCACGACAAACAAACTGACCGAGATCGGCCGCCGCATTGAAAAGGTCCTCAGCGGCAGTGAACTGCAGACGTTTCTGGTTCTCAGGCGGCATGAAAAAAACCTGATCATACAGAGGGACTCATCCGCTCTCGACGTTTTCAGACAGACCTACTCTTCATTGCAATCGTCGCCAGAGAAAGACTTCGCACCCTATTCAGCTTCTGCGGAGCAGCTCTTCAGACTCTATCAGGACGAAAGGTTACTGGAAGACGAGATCAGGCAGGCTGCGTCAATTATCCAGACCTATACGGATACTATTTTGCAGGGTGAACGGGAGGATATCGACTCACTGCTGAAGATCTCCATGAATCTTCTGCTTGCGTCGCTCGCCATTGTCATCGTCATCGGAACGCTTATCAATGCACGGTTAGCCGCACATATCGCTGCGCCTATCCGGGAGATCAGAAAGTTTGCCGAACGTGTGGCAGGCGGCGATTTTTCCCAGACGCTTGAAGTAAAGGGCTCACAGGAGTTCGTCTCTCTTGGCGATGCCCTGAACCAGATGGCGATAAAACTAAAAGATACCGTCAGCTCTCTTGAACTGGCCATACGGAACCTCCATGACAAGCAGGGGCAGCTGGTGGAGGCCGAAAAGCTCGCCTCCCTTGGCCGCATCGCTGCAGGCGTTGCCCATGAGATCAACAACCCCCTGGCGATCATCAATGAAAAGGCCGGCCTGATGCAGGACCTTCTTTCCATGTCAGCCGATTTTGAGCAGAAGCAGAGCATATTCGCCCAGATAGAAGGCATCACCGGAAGCGTCAACCGCTGCCGCACCATTACCCATCGACTCCTGGGCTTTGCACGGAGAATGGACATCACGATCGAGCCGCTGAACCTCAACGAGGCTATCAAAGAGACGATCACCTTCCTGAGGACTGATATTCTGACCAAGTCAGCCCGCCTTGAACTGAACCTTGCCGAAGACCTCCCCGAGATCAGGAGCGACAAAATCCAGATGGAGCAGGTCTTTCTGAACCTGATCAAAAATGCCATTGATGCCGTAGAAAATAGCGGGCAGATTGCCATTACCACTTCCCGCAAGGATGAGGGTTCTGTTCAGGTCTTTATCAGCGATAACGGCTCAGGCATAGCAAAGGACAAGTTGAACCATATCTTCGAGCCCTTCTTCACCACAAAAGAGCGGGGCAAGGGAACCGGTCTCGGCCTTTTCGTCTCTCACGCCATCCTGAGAAAGCTCGGCTCCCGGATCCAGGTGCAGAGCGAGCCGGGAAAAGGCACCACCTTCACCCTCGACATACCGATCAGACCGACGCTTCCAAAGGAGCCCTCAGTATGAGTAAGGCAACGGTAATGATCGTCGATGATGAACACGACTTTGCTGCTACCCTTGCAGAAAGGCTTCGGCTCCGCCGCTATGACACCCACGTGGTTTTAACACCCGGCGATACCCTTTCACTTGTCGATACCATAAAGCCTGATGTGGTCCTTCTCGACCTGAACCTGCCGGGTATCTCCGGCATAGAGATCCTGATGACACTCAGGAATGTTTCCCCTGACGTTGAGGTGATACTTCTTACCGGCCATATGGACCTTGCCCGCACGATCGAGGGGCTCCGTCTCGATTCGTTCCATTACATCATAAAGCCTTTTGATATCCAGGAACTGATCGAGAAGATCGACCGGGTGAGCGTGAAACATGCCTGAGCAGAATTCTTCATCTCAAAAGGGGCAGGACAGACCGGAGATCAATCCGGCTGAGACCATGGCCCGCATCGTAGGCAGGATCATTTCGCTCTTTGTCCACGAGACGAACAATCACCTGGCAACACTCCGGGAGTCTTCCGGCCTCGGTGACGACATCATCAATGCGAAAAACCTCTCTGATAAGGAGAAGCTGAAGGAGCTCGAAAAGCTCTGCAGCGCAATGGACGATCGCATAGGGCATGCAGTTTCCCTGTCTCGCGTTTTCGGCGAATTGGGCAGGCAGATGGAAAGTCAGGTCTTTCCGGTGGATATAAACCGGACAATCGAAGGGATCATGCCCTTTCTCTTAAAGATTGCCCGACAGAAGAACCTCAGGGTGCTGACAGCCTATGGCAATAAGCTGCCAGCCGCAACTGGAAACTTCTCCTGTCTTCAATGCCTCATTGTCGCCCTTTTCGACAATTTCTGTTTGGCACTGGAGCCGAAAGGGACAGCAACAATCACAACAGATAAGACCGTCTCATCGGTCGTGATACATCTTTCTGCAGACTGCACCATAGCGTCTGATCATGAAAAGCAACCCTGGCCGTGGAAGTCCGTCGAAGCCTTCGCAGCTGCAAACGGTTTCGAGGTCAGGCAGCAGCAAGGAGGTGCGGTCACCGTAACGATTAAGCGAAACGAATAGTGGAACTAATTGCAATCATATATTCATATTGATAAGGAGGTGTCCATGAAGAAGAAGGACATTAAAGTACTGCTGGTTGATGATGAAGTTGAATTTGTCAATACGTTGGCGCAAAGACTCAAGATGAGAGACCTTTTGGTAGACACGGTGTACGACGGTCCTCAGGCCCTCGACTTTATCAGGAAGATCGAGCCGGATGTAATCGTGCTGGACCTCAAAATGCCGGGACTCCATGGCATAGAGGTACTCAGGGAGATCAAAAAGACCCGTGCAGAGATCCAGGTCATTATCCTGACCGGCCACGGCACAGACAAAGACGAAGAAGAGGCACGCAAGCTCGGAGGCTTCGATTTCCTGCATAAGCCTGCAGACATCGATCTGCTTCTGGCGAAGATCAAGGAAGCGTTTCAGGAGAAACTTGAGCGCGCCATGACTGCTATCGCCTTTGCTGAAGAGGGCGTATTCGATACAGCACAGAAGATCATCAAGAAAGAAGAATAACAATCTGCAGGCTCAGGTCTGAACACTATTAATAAGGCAATTAAGGAGGCATCAAGAATGCGTTTGATTATTAACATCGGCATGATCCTCATGCTGGTATCAGGTTTTCTTGCTATGGGTCAGGGAGTCGTCTTCGCTGAAGAGGCTGCCATGGCCCCGGTTACTGCCGGATCAGCAACCCCCTGGTGGGTCTGGCCGCTTATTTTATTTGTCGTCACCTTTTTTCTTGGCATCGCTGCTGTTTTAGGCGGTGTCGGAGGCGGTGTATTATTCGTTCCTATTATCGGAGGCTTTTTCCCGTTTCATATCGATTTTGTAAGAGGTGCAGGACTTCTGGTTGCACTTGCAGGAGCGCTTGCAGCAGGCCCCGGCCTTCTGAAAAAAGGCATGGCTGATCTCAGGCTCGCCCTGCCGGTTGCGCTGATTGCATCTTCATGCGCAATTGTCGGCGCCATGATCGGCCTTGCATTACCGGCAAAAGTGGTCAACATAGCACTTGGAGGCACGATCCTCGGTATTGTGGCGATTATGCTGATGGCCAAGAAGTCGGAATTCCCTGATGTGCAGAAGCCTGACAACCTTTCAACAGCGCTTCGGATCAGCGGCGTATATTACGAACCCTCTCTGGGCGAAAACATCAACTGGCAGATCCACAGGACCCCTCAAGGTCTTGCAACATTTATCATCATCGGCGTGATGGCAGGCATGTTCGGTCTCGGCGCAGGCTGGGCAAATGTACCGGTCCTTAACCTTATGATGGGCGCACCGCTAAAGGTATCGGTAGCAACCAGCAAGTTCCTGCTTTCGATCACCGACACCTCGGCCGTCTGGATCTATGTCAACAACGGCGCCGTGCTTCCGATGATGGTCGTGCCGTCGATCATCGGCATCATGTTAGGCTCGATCGTCGGCGTAAGGATCTTGGCAAAGACAAAGCCTGCGGCAATCCGCTATATGGTTATCGTTTTGCTGTTGTTTGCAGGTCTGAGGGCCCTTCTTAAGGGTCTCGGCATCTGGAATTAGGGAGGGTATAATGAGCACTAAGTTGAAGGCATCTGAGGAACAGGTTGCATACGCAAAGCTTCTGGACATCGGCATGAAGGTCGGACTGCTGATGCTGGTTATTTCGTTCATCATGTATCTTTTAGGTATATTCACGCCGCACATTCCGGTAAATGACCTGCCGAAATACTGGTCCATGCCGGTCAAGGATTATCTTAAGGCAACGAATATTCATACCGGCTGGTCATGGATTTATATGCTCGGCAAGGGAGATTTTCTCAATTTCACCGGCATCGCATTTCTCTCAGGTATCACGATCGTCTGCTATCTGAGGATCATCCCGATTTTATTTCGGAAGAAGGACACGGTCTATGCCGTGCTTGCGATCATCGAGGTGCTGGTGCTTACGCTTGCAGCCTCTGGCGTTTTAAAGGCAGGAGGACACTAAAAGAAAAAAAGCAGGGAGGAGCTTCATCGCTCCTCCCTGTTTTCAAACAATCGTAGACTTCAAATCCGCTATTTCGCCCTAAATCCAAGGCACTTCAACGTTATTGTGGCCGTAACATCGTACCGATCCCAATTGTCTATCCATAATGACGCATATGCCGTGCCAGTTTGAGTCTGCTGAACCACTGTCCAACCATTAATAGACGCAAGGACACCATTTTGGGAATAGGATGCATCCAAAATGTCATCCCACGCATCATCACAATTGGTCACTAACGGACTATATTCGCAATTACATAGGATACAACAGGATGTAGATGCGGTTTTGTAGTAGACATGCGGCCAGATACTCGTACCGCTCGCACCTGTTGGTCCTGCCGGACCCTGAATCCCTTGTGGACCTTGTGGACCCTGAATCCCTTGCGGTCCTATCGGCCCCTGAATTCCCTGCGTACCTGTTGCTCCCGTCTCACCCTTTTCTCCCTGAGGCCCCTGCGGACCTGTCGCCCCAATAGTCACGTCAAACATAACATACTTCTCGCTGTTGTTTGCTGCCTGCACCATCAGCCGGTAACTTCCGGCAGTGATTTCTGCAGGCAAGGTTGCTGTCAGCTGAGTGTCAGTATATGCCGTCAGCACCAGCGGGATACTGCCGAGGGTAACCTGAGGCAGCGTAATTACCTTTGCTGTCCTCAAAAACTCTGTCCCATAGATGATCATGGTGCCTGCTTCGTAGTCCACATCCACGATCCCTATGGTCGGCGCAGGAACCACTATCGTTGCAAAGGCAGCTGCTGTCATCGATAATACCAATACAAAAACCCCTATCACTGCCAACAT
>JACRLO010000032.1:0-3394 GCA_016235245.1 Nitrospirota bacterium
ACCCGTCCATTTCCGGCATACGCACATCCATCAGCACGATCGCAAAGTCATGCTTCAAAGAGAGGCCCAGCGCTTCATTGCCCGAGCCAGCCTTGTATATGGCAAGCCCCATATCCTCCAGAAGTCCTTCAAGCGCAACCAAGTTCTCAGGCCGGTCGTCTACCAGCAATACCGGTATCTTTTCGGGTTCAGTCATTTCTGCAGCTCCTTTACGTTCTGGGATTCCTCTGCTGTCATTTTGCACTGCCTCTGTGCCAGGTTGCAGAGAAGCAGCGGCATCTCTTTTAGCGGAAGAACATAGTCTGCCCTGACCGCCGCAAGTGCGCTTCGCGGCATCGAGTCTGCCTCAGCATCTGCAGGGTCCTGGATGATCACAAGCCCGCCCCTGTCCTGAATCATTTTTAACCCTCTGGCTCCGTCCGAGCCTGCGCCGGTCAGGATAATACCGATCAGTCCGGGACCGAATACGTCTGCAGCCGACTCAAAGAGAACATCAACAGATGGCCGTGCAAAATTCACCGGCTGGTCCACGGAAAGTGCCAGCGTTTCATCCCTTTCAACCAGCATATGATAATTCGGAGGCGCAAGATAAGCGGTCCCGGGCATAATCTTTTCCTCTTCATCAGCCTCCTTGACCTGTATGGCACAATGGGTCTTGAGCAGTTTTGCAAGATCGCTCTCTGAAGCAGCGCTTATGTGGTGCACGATAAGAAGCGGAAGCGGAAAACCGGCAGGCAGACCGCCGAGCAGGAGACTGAGCGCCTCCACACCGCCCATCGATACCCCTGCGGCCACGGCGCAAAACTGCTTCCGAAGTCCCCTATGCATATTGCTTCCTGTAGATGCGTGTGCCGTGCACCATTTCCCGGTATCTGCCGGATATGCCGCGGCCCGAAAGAGTCTCCTTCATCCCAAGGCAGAGAAAACCGCCGTTTGAGAGGCTTGCATCAAAAAGGCAGAGGACGCGCTCCTTCAGCACCGGCCGGAAGTAAATCAATAAATTTCTGCAGAGGATCATCTGCATCTCACCAATCCCGGCGTCGACCGTCAGGTTGTGTGAAGCAAAGACAATGGCATTTTTGAGCTTTTGAGACAGTATGGCGCGGTCATACCGGGCGGTATAATAGTCGGCAAAATCCTTTTTCCCTCCGGCCCTCTGATAACCCTGCGTGAACTGCTGCATCTTATCGAGGGGATAAATACCCTCCTCAGCCTGCTGAAGTACCGTTTCGTTTATGTCCGTCGCATAGATCCTGAAATGTCCATCAAATCCTTCCTCGCCAAGCAGAATGGCCAGGGAGTAAGCTTCCTCGCCTGCTGCGCATCCTGCGACCCATATCTTGATAAACGGGTAGGTCTTGAGGTGCGGTACGACCTCCTCCCTCACTGCCTTAAAGAACTGAGCGTCACGAAACATCTCCGAAACATTTACGGTTATCCCTTCCAGCAGGCCGCTGAACAGTTTGCGGTCGCGCAGCACGCGCTCCTGCGCCTCAGAAAAACTGTTGAAACCGTTTTTCTGGAGCCACTGCGTCAGCCGCCGTTTAAGGGAAGCCTCGGCATATTCCCTGAAGTCATACCCGTAGACCCGGAAGATGCCCTCCAGCAGAAGCCGTATCTCAATGTCTTCAATCGCCGACAGTTCCATATCGATAGCCCGTTAGGTATCCAGCTCTTCCCTGAGCCTTCTCAACAGTTCGCCGGGAGATACCGGCTTGGAGATCAGGGGTATTCCGCTTTCCAGGAGCTTCTTCTCCTGTATCACGTCCGAAGTATATCCGCTCATGAAGAGGAACTTTGCAGCCGGATTAAGCCTGCGTATTTCATCATATGCATCCCTGCCGCTCTTCTTCGGCATTACCAGGTCAGTAAGTATCAACTGAATCGCCTCCCTGTTTTCCCGGTATTTCGTCACCGCATCCACGCCGTCGACCGCTTCGATGATCGTGTACCCGGCCAGTGTCAGCACAGTCCGGATCAGTCTTCTGACGTCTTCCTCATCCTCGGCAAGCAAAATAGTCTCCGTGCCTCCTGTGTGAGATTCTTCTGTCTTCTGTATCGATAACTTCTCTTTTCCTTCTATCAGAGGCAGGTATATCCTGAAGGTAGTTCCTTTGCCAGGTTCGCTGTACACATGTATTTCACCCTTATGCTGCCTGACGATACCATACACGATAGAGAGACCCAGGCCGGTGCCTTTACTCTTGTCCTTTGTGGTGAAGAACGGTTCAAATATCCGCTCCCTTGTCGTCTCATCCATTCCTGCACCGGTATCACTCACCGTGATAAGTGCGTAAGGACCTGGCTTTTCAAACAGGTGGGTGCTGAGGTATGTCTCGTCAATCGTAACGGCTCCTGTCTCTACGGTGAGGAGTCCGCATTTTGGCATCGCGTCCCGGGCGTTCGTGCAGAGGTTCATGATGACCTGCTCCAATTGCCCCGCGTCAGCCATGACCGTCAGCTCTGCCTCTGTCAGGCGTATCCTGAGTTCAAGATCCTCTCCGATGAGCCGCCGGAGAAACTTCTCCATGTTTCGTACCACCGCGTTCAGGTCGGTCGGTTTGAGGTCTATTGTCTGCTTTCTGCTGAATGCAAGAAGTTTTTGTGTCAGATTGGCGGCCTTATCTGAGACTTCAAGTATCTGTTCTGCATAGGTTTTTATCACTGGGTCCTGGGTTGCATGCAGATTTATCAGGGTTGCATAACCAATAACTGCCGTCAGCATATTATTGAAGTCGTGGGCTACGCCACCGGCAAGTTGTCCTATCGATTCCATCTTCTGTGCATGAAGAAGCTGGGCTTCAAGTTTCGATCTCTCTTCCTGGGCGCCCCGTTCATGGGTGAGATCATGCATGCTCACCATAAAGCTCACCGGAATTTCCTGCCTGTCTCTGACAAACCGTGAGCTGATCTCAACAGGCCGTCTCATCAAATTAGCCGGATGGTCAGCCTCAAGGGCAATAAGGATATCCCGGTTCTCCTCCTGTGCCCTGCAGACAGGGCATGATCTGCTCTCTGTATCCGGATGGAGGAGATGCGCAATGTGACAGCCGATCGCATCTTCAGGGGTGCTGCCTGTCATTTCATAGAATGCCCTGTTGGCCCTCATCAGACAGCGGTTCAGGTCAAGGATGTAGATAACATCGGCGGATGCGTCCATTGCAGCGTTCCACTCACGTACCGTGCGCTCCAGGGCCTGCTCTGCGATTTTGCGTTCGGCGATATCGCTCTGCAATTGCTCATTGGCCTGCCGCAGTTCGGCGGTGCGTTCATTGACGAGTGTTTCAAGCTGCTGTTCGTGCATCTCAATCATACGCCGCTGGCGGTATAACTCGCAAAATACCCTTATCTTGCTCCGGAGTATTGTCGGCTCGATCGGCTTCAGCAGATAATC